>QHYL01000066.1 GCA_003224105.1 Acidobacteriota bacterium
CGCCATGGCTACCATGGACATCATCAAATATGCCGGTGGCTCACCTGCGAACTTTCTCGACGTTGGCGGCGGCGCATCCGCCGATCAGGTCAAAAACGCCTTTCGCATCTTGATGAACGATCCCGCCGTAAAGGCTGTCTTCATCAATATTTTCGGTGGCATCTTGCGCTGCGATGTCCTCGCCACCGGCGTCGTTGCCGCTGCCAAAGACCTGCAGCTCAAAGTTCCCGTCGTTGTCCGCATGGAAGGCACCAACGTGGAAGTCGGTCAGCAGATTCTCCGCGAAAGTGCGCTGAACTTCACGATTGCCAACGACATGAAAGATGGCGCGCAAAAAGTCGTCAAGCTCGCCGGGGGCGCTCGATGAGCGTCCTCGTCAACGAAAAAACGCGCCTGCTCGTCCAGGGCTTCACCGGCCGTGAAGGCACTTTTCATGCTCAGCAGATGATCGAGTACGGCACAAGTGTTGTTGGTGGCGTTACACCGGGCAAAGGTGGCACAAAACATCTCGAACGGTCCGTCTTCAACACCGTCGCCGAAGCTGCAAAAGTCACTGGCGCCAACGCCTCTGTCATTTTCGTTCCCCCGCCGTATGCTGCGGACGCCATCCTCGAAGCCGCTGACTCGGGCCTTTCCCTGGTCGTTTGCATCACCGAAGGCATTCCTGTCCTCGACATGGTCCGCGTAGCCTCCACCGTGGATTTCACGAAAACGCGCCTCATTGGCCCCAATTGCCCGGGCATTATTTCTCCCGGCAAATGCAAAATCGGCATCATGCCCGGCCGCATTCACAAGCAAGGAAACGTCGGCGTCGTCAGCCGCAGCGGCACCCTGACTTACGAAGCGGTCCATCAGTTGACCCTTCTCGGCATCGGCCAGTCCACCTGCATCGGCATCGGCGGCGACCCCATCGTCGGCACGCCTTTTCTCGACGCCATCAAACTTTTCAACGACGATCCCGACACGCACGCCATCATCCTAATCGGCGAAATCGGCGGCAATGCCGAGGAGCAAGCCGCAGCATGGATCAAAGCCAATGTGAAGAAACCCGTCGTTGGTTTCATCGCCGGCCAAACCGCGCCTCCGGGCCGCCGCATGGGCCACGCCGGAGCCATCATCAGCGGAGGACAGGGCACAGCCAAAGATAAATACACGGCTATGGCGGCAGCAGGCATCCGCACCGTGGAAACTCCCGCGGAACTCGGCTCCACCGTTGCTACCGCTCTGAAATAAGTTTTGGAAGCACCGGCTTCAGCCTGTGCGCCTAGCAAATCTCGCGGTTCGGGCCCTTGGGGAAATGTCTAATTTTGTGGAGGTCGGGCTTCTGCCCGGCGTGCCCGTGCAATTTTTGGAGGGATTCCTTCGTGTCAATCGAACGCACTTTTGCAATCATCAAACCCGATGCCGTCGGCCGCAATTTGCAAGGCGACATTCTGGCAAGAATCCATAAGGCGGGTTTCAAAGTTATTGCCATTAAGTCGATGCGCATGACCAAGGAGGAGGCGGCGGGATTTTACGCCGTGCACAAAGCGCGCCCGTTCTTTGGCGAGCTCACCGACTTCATGAGTTCCGGCAAAATCTTTGCCATGGTTCTCGAAGCCGACGGCGCCATCTCCAAGTGGCGCGAGACCATGGGCGCCACCGACCCGAAAAAAGCCGCCGCCGGCACCATCCGCCACGACCTCGGCGCCAGCATCCAGATGAACTGCACCCACGGCTCCGACGCCCCGGAAACGGCCGCCTTGGAAATCAGCTACTTCTTCTCCGCCATGGAATTGATCTGAATCCGTACTCTTTGTCATCTTGTGGCATTTGTTGGCGTATTTGCCCTCAAGGTCGATACGGGCTTTCGGATTCAAGCAACTCCTGAATTCCCAAACCAACGACGGCTGCTGCTTCGCCGATAATCACGATTTTGAATCCCTTCGGCCAATGGCCCGGCGGAATAGGTTCATTCTCCTTGGGACTATTTTTAGGCGGGTCCAGGATCACTCGATAACACTTTCCTTCAGCAAGCGTCTCCGTCTCTCCGCGGTACGAGAACTGCACTGCTCCCCGCCGTGCGCAGATGCGCAATTCTTTTCGACCGGTGACGATTATCTGCGCAACGGTTCTCGTGTCGGCGACCGGGCGAATGTTCGTCTCGCGTGCAATGACATTCAGCGAAGCTGCCCGCACGGAGCTAAAGACTAGCGTTCCGTTATCAAGCTCTACTTCCATGCCCTGCGCGCTGTCTGTCCGATTCCGCACGCTGACTACGCTTGCTCCGGCAAGTTCGAGCATGGCCGCGCCAATCCGCACACGCAGAGAGCCCCCGGCTTCAGTGGAGAACCGGTCCCCGTCATAGATCGTTGCTCCCGCTGTCACGGCAGTCGTGTTGAGATGCACGCGATCGGCCGCCACTACGACGCCGAGCACTGCGGGTCTTGCGGGCAGGGAACTCAACGTCAGAACAGTGGCCATCGCGAGGGCCAGGGAATGGCGGAAGGTCATGTCAATATGCCTCCAGGCAGGACGCGCTATGCAAGGCCGCGAAACTCGCCATGCGCACCTTGAAACGCGGTATCAATTAACGCTGGGCATGTTTATTTGCCTGAATCTATATCGCATCTGGTAGTAATTATCAATACTAAATATGTAGTAGTAATAGACGCTGGGCGCACGACAGACTTGTTTGCGCCTTCGGGTAAAATAACCTCATGGATCCCTTCCGTGAATTCGGCCGCTCTCTCCTCTTTTTCGGCGGCCTTCTGGTTCTTATCGGTGCTTTCTTCTATTTTGGCGGCAAACTCCCCTTCCGCCTGGGAAAATTGCCCGGCGACATCGTCCACCGCGGCGAACACACCACGTTCTACTTTCCGATCGTTACCTGCCTTGTCGTAAGTTTCGTGCTCACGTTCCTCTTCTGGCTCATTTCTCATTTCCGCCGTTAGCTGGCCCTTTTGGGAGCGCGGGAGCTTGCTCCCGCTTTTCTTTCATTTGTGGACACGTTTCACGGCGCTATTGGTATATAGTCTGGGGCTGGGAAAAACGGCGCTTCACGATTTCCGAAATTCTACGGAGAGCCCATGAGACACACTCTTCTCGCGTTGCTTGCAATCTTTCTTCTTTCTTTTTCTGTCTTCGCTCAATCCCCTGAAAAACCGCCTGTTGCTCAGCAGCAAGCGGCCACGCAAGATTCCTCCTCAACAAACACTCCCTCCGCACGTCCCGAAGACGTAAAGTCCATCGACAGCATTCTGGCGGCGCTTTATGGTGTGATCTCCGGGCCCGCCGGCGAACGCGACTGGAATCGCTTCCGCTCCCTGTTTCTGCCCCAGGCCCGCCTTACTGCCGCCACCAAGAACGCCGACGGCTCTTCCCGCGTCCGCCCCATGGGCGTCGAAGACTATGCCAAAGGCGCGGGCAGCTACTTCCTGCAGCACGCTTTTTTCGAAAGTCCCATCGTGAATCGCGTCGAAACTTTCGGAAACATCACGCAGGTCTTCAGCAGCTATGAATCTCGCCGCGCTGCCGGAGAAGCTCCGTTCGCCCGCGGCATCAACAGTATTCAGTTGCTCAACGATGGCACTCGCTGGTGGATCGTCAGCATCCTTTGGGATGAGGAGCGCGGCGACAATCCTCTTCCCAAGGAATTCGCCGCTAAATCGTCAAATAGCCAGAAATAAGAAAAGCCCCTGAAAGGGCATGCGGGAATAGTACAAAGCAGAAAAGCAAAAAGCTGGTCTTCGACTGCAATCGAAGGCCAGCCTCTTGTTCTCAGCGGCAGTTATTGCTTCATTGCACCGCGAATTCCGCCCGAATGAACTGCTTGATTCCTTCCTGTCCTGTCAGCCGCAGGCAAATCAGCTTGCCTTCGTTCTCCAGGTCAATGTGAAAATCAAAAAACGGGCAGCACCTGCTCTCGTTCACCACCCAGTCCGCCAATTCTGCCAGCGTGACGTCCTTCGGGCTGAACTGGAATTCGTACCCCTTCTCCATCTCAACAATTTCCTTCCGCGCCGCCATCAACTTCTCCGACAGTTGCTTGTGATGCGCGCGCTCTTCCGCCGTCAGCGCCTTGATGTTGCAATAGAACTTGCTCTGCGTCGTCATTTGTTTCTCCGTGTTTGCGGACCTTGCCGTTATGTTTGATCTTGGCGTCGCACTCACAGCCGTCCCCGCAATCAGCAATGCCAGAGCAGAGGCGCCCGCCGCATTCCTCTTGTCCAGTCCCCCAAATTGCTCTTTCTTCTGATTCATAGCCTTCCTCCAGAATTGGATTTGCCACGTCCCATTCCTGATGCTAAAAGTTAAAGTCAGCTTTAAGTCAAGCTCTCTTTGGCATAGCATCATTGTAGTGGCGGGTCTTCAGACCCGTTCTCTTTCTCAAAGGAAACAACCATGAAAATCAGTGAACTCGCCCGTCGCGCAGGCCTCCGCGCCTCCGCCATTCGCTACTACGAGAAACTCGGCCTCCTCGCTCCTCCTTACCGTGCTGGCGGCCAACGCCGCTATTCCCTCGACGCGCTCGACCGCGTCCTGCTCATCCGCTTCGCCGGAGAAATGGGTTTCTCCCTCCCTGAAATCAAGCTCTTCCTCAGCGGCCTCCGTGACAACGCTCCCGTCGGCCCGCGCTGGAAAAAGCTCGCCGCCAGAAAGCTCTCCGAAGTCGAAGCCAGCATCGCCCGTTCCCTCCGTCTCAAAACCCTTCTCCAGAAGCTTCAGGATTGCCATTGCGCTTCTCTCAAGCAATGCGTCACCGCCCTCGGCCTCAGCGAAAATCTCCGCTTTGTCGCTAACCGTCCCCACTAAAATCCGCTGGATGGCTGCCACCACGGCCCGCCCAAAATCCCCATACAAACCCCTGAAAGGGAAGGAGCGTCTAAGTTGCAGTAAACTGAGTCCGTCCCACGGAGCCGGGATCTTTGACCAGAAACCCATAGGCCGCCATGCTTCGTCTCTGCATCCCAACTATTCTCTTGGCCGCGCAATTCTTTTTCTTCGGTTATCCCTCTTCCGCCCAATCGCCCGCTGCTTCTCCCTGCCCTTGCACCCTTCAAGGCTCCGTCGTCGATTCCATCTCCGGCCAGCCCGTTCCGCACGCTCTTGTGAAACTCACTGCACCTTCTCCCCGCGCCGCCCTGACAGATTCCGCAGGCAGATTCCAGTTTGAAGGCCTCCCCGCCGGCTCCGCCACCCTCGAAGCAGAAAAGCCCGGCTTCCTGGCACGTGATCCATTCGGGGTGTGGTATCCGCCCAGCGTGACAATTCTACTTGCTCCGGACAGCCCTCCTGCTCTTCTCAAACTCGTTCCCGAAGGCGTGATTTCTGGTCAGGTTTCTGACGAAAGCGGCAATCCCCTCGAAGCCTTCACAATTAGCATTTTTTCCCGTGGCCCAGGCCACCTCGGTCTTGGCCTTGCGCCGGATGCCTTGCACAGTTCTGCGAGTACAGACGACGAAGGCAAATTCCGCATCGCGGGGTTGCACCCCGGCTCTTACTATCTCCAAGCCCGCCAGACTCAAGGCCCGGCTCCCGGCGCGGCAAGATCTTCTGTCCCTTCGGGCTATTCACCAGTCTTCTACCCGGCTGCTGCGGACGTTGCTTCTGCGGTTCCGATCAAGGTCCTTCCCGGTGGAACCGTCCAAGCGAATTTCTCCCTGAAGCGCGTGCCGTTTATTCGTCTCTCAGGTACCGTTTCCGGGTACACCCCACAGGAGCAAATCAGCCTTTCGCTGGCGGATTCTTCAGGCACCCCACAAAGCATAGAAATCTCTTTTGAGCCAACTAACGGTTCCTTCCGCACGAAATGGATTCCTCCCGGCGTCTACACGCTCACCGGCCAATCGTCGGGCGAATTTGTTGTCGATGGATCGGCCGCGCTCTCCTCTGCATTGCAATCGTCTACACATGTGGTTGTTGGCCTCGGTCCCGGACGTATGCCCTCAGCCACGTTTGCAAGCCTGCGGGTCAACGCCTCGACGAGCGTTTCCGACCTTCACTTGGCCCTGCAGCCAACGATAGATATCCCCGTTGTCATCCGCGGTCTTTCAGCAACGAACAACGATGTCCAGCCGGCACTCCCTGCTCTCGTCCTTGTGCCTAAAGAGCATTCACTGGCTGGCCGCTTTGTCGGGGCTCGGCCGTCTGATTCAAATGCGCAGTTCGCTGGCGACCTCCATGTCGCGTTCGAAAGTGTTGTACCCGGAAGGTATGAACTCAAGATCATCCCCCATCACGATACTTACTACGTCGAATCCGCCAATTGGGGCTCCACTGATCTTCTTCGCAATGATCTCGTGCTCGATTCCTCCGGCTCCGTTCCCCCCGTCGAAATAGTTGTGCGCGACGATGGCGCGGCAATAAACGGAAATGTGCTCTTCGGCGGCACTCCGCGGCAATCGCTGGTTGTGTTTCTAACAGATAAACGCAGCAAGCCACTTTTCTTGCCCGTTGGTGCAGACGGCACATTCACTATTTCGTCTTTAGCTCCCGGTGCCTACCGCGTTTTTGCCGTGGACGGTTCCGCGAATTTCGACTACGAAGATCCTGCCTTCCTTGGGAGGATTTCCTCTAAGATTCAGGAAATCACTCTCGCTCCCAAACAATCCGCCTCCATCAACCTCGAACTCGCCACGGTGGGGGAGTAGCCCAATGCGATATTGGGCAACGATGACTAGCGTCGTGCTTCGCGGCGTGGCCCTCTTCGGCTTCTTTCTTGCCGCAAGCGTTTCGCATCTTCGTGCTGGGCCTCCTCCCGCCTCCTATCGCATTGCTGGAATCGTCGTGGACTCCGTCACCGGCCAGTCGCTCGAAGGCGCCGAAGTCACCATCGCACCTGTCACCGCGCTCGACGACGCCCAAACCTTCCTTACCTCCGCCAGCGGCCGCTTCCTTTTCGCGAATTTGCCTGCCGGCAAATATCGCCTGATGGCCAGTCGTCGCGGCTACGCCACTCAGGCCTTCCATCAACACGAAGGCTACTGGATCAGCATCGCCGTTGGCCCCGGACTCGACTCCGAGCACATCCGTTTCCCGCTCGCTCCCAGCTCCGTCATCACCGGGGTCGTCATCGACGAATGGGGCGACGCCCTGCGCGATGCCAAAGTCCTTCTCTTTCAACAAAGCATGTTTGACGGCTCGCGCACTCTGCGCAACATCAATCAGACCACCACCGACGACCAGGGTCGCTACCGCTTCGCTCATCTCCAATCCGGCACCTATGCCGTTGCGGTTTACGCTCGCCCTTGGTACACGCAAGCTCAGGGGCAATATGACGTCTTCACAAGCGAACACCCTTTAACCACCTCCTCGGAAAACAACACCATGGACGGTGCCTTGCAGCATAACTTCGCGGAGAACCCACTCTTTGATGTCGTTTATCCCGTCACCTTTTTCCCCAGCGTCACAAGCCTCTCCGAAGCCGCTCGTCTCTCCCTCGCTCCCGGTGCTACCGAAACGGCCGATTTCCAGCTTCGTGCCGTGCCCTCCGTCCATCTCCGCGTCCGCGTACCCGTTGGACCTCCCACTCCGGTCACGGTCACTTCCGAAGCGCCTGGGTCCGAAGGGAATGCCCAGGAAACCAGCAGCGGCACGAGCGAGATGGAATTATCGGCTGACGTCGCCCTTACCCTCAAAATCGGCGAAGGCTACACCGATCAGCTCGATCCCATCCGCAATGAAATCGCCCCAGGCCTCATCGAGCTTTCCGGAATTCCGCCAGGGGAAATCAATTTGACGGCGGCCTCGATGCAAGGCTCCATCCTCAATCCGGACGCCATCAGCTATGCCGCTCGCGCAAAGACCCTGAACGTCTCCGGCGACACCGAAGTCGACTTAAGCTCCCACGGCGATCCCGCCAGCGTCTCCGGCGTAGTTCTTTCAAGTCAATTCCATCCGGCTTTAGCCAACGCCGAACAACCTTCAGGGGATCAGCCTTCCACGGGTCGCGCCGCGCTAATTCGAGCCATGGAAGCCGCCTCCTCAAGTGTGACCATTACCTTTCGCTCGCTCAAAACCAGCGACTCGTATGACGCAGCTATTTCCCCTGAGGGAAAGTTCTCCTTTACCGGCTCTCCTCTGCCTGTGGGCTCTTATGAAGTGGAATTCCCCGTGCAATCCGGTCTCCGCGTCCTCTCTCTCGAGGCCACCGGCGCCACCATCTCCGGCCACACCATCGAAATCCCCGCTGGCCAGCCCGTCAATATCGTCGTTCACGCCGCCGAAGCCAACTGCACTCTTTCCGGCTTTGCGCTAAAGAACGGAAAGCCCGTAGCCGGAGCCATGGTTCTTCTCGTTCCCCAGGATCCCGGCCACGATATGTCTCTTTACCACCGCGACCAGAGCGATTCCGACGGTTCTTTCACAATGTCTCCGCTTTTCCCCGGCCGCTACATCCTTCTGGCCATCGAAAACGGCTGGGACCTTGAGTGGGCCGATCCCAAGATCATGTTTCAATACCTCCCTGCCGGCCAGCCCCTCGAACTCAAGCCCGGCGCCTCCCTCACCCTCAACGCCAAAGTTCAATAGCGCCCCTCTCGTCCCCGCATTTGTAAAGAGGGGCTCCGTGAACCTGCCTGTCTCCAACCAAACCAATGACTCAACTACGCACTAAGGAAATATTCACAAATTCCTTGACTTCTTACGTCATTTTGTAGTAACGTACGGGGTTGATGCTCCTCGGCTGCGCGGTATGTCTCATCCCTTCCGCGCAAACCCCTACCTCCAGCAAGAACGCTGCTAAGTCCTTTATTTGCCACAGATCCGAAAATTCGCCCGTAAGTCCTTTCCTTGCCACACTTCCAAAAATCGCTGTTTGTAAGTCCTTTGTTTGCCACACATCCGACACCCCCGGGGTCTGTCGGGTGGCGACGCATCTTTCTCAATTTGGCACGCGCCCTCACGCCAGCGTATGCTTCTTCTCGCGTACTACCGGACAGCTACGGATCGCTGCCGCCTGGGCTCTTACCATTTTCCATTTTCAGGGTTGAAACTAGGAGTTGAAAACTGCTTACTTATTACTTCCATGAGCCAACTCACCTTCAACCTTCAGCCCACTCGCCAGATCCTGTCCGTCAGCGAGCTCACCGCTCGCATCCGCGATCTCCTCGCCCGCAATTTCACCGACATCTTCGTCCAGGGCGAAATCTCCAACTGCCGCGAAGCGCAGTCCGGCCACATCTATTTCACCCTGAAAGACGACCGCGCGCAGGTTAAATGCGTTTTCTTCAAACAGCAGCAGCGCGGCATCAAGTTCCGCCCCGAAGACGGCCTGCAAGTCACCGTGCGTGGCACCATCAGCGTCTACGAGCAGCGCGGCGAATATCAGATTTACGTCGAGAAAATCGAGCCGGTCGGCCTCGGTGCGCTGCAGCTCGCCTTCGACCAATTGAAAAAGCGCCTCGAAACGGAAGGTCTCTTCGATGCGACGCGCAAGAAGCCGCTGCCGCTGCTCCCCAGCCGCATCGGTCTCATCACGTCGCCGCGCGGTGCTGCCGTCCGCGACGTCGTGCGCATCCTCACGCGCCGTTTTCCCAACGTCTATCTCACCGTGTTTCCCGTGCGCGTGCAGGGCGAAGGCGCCGCGCAGGAAGTCGTCAAAGCGCTGAAGTTCTTCAATGCAAAAAAGTTCGTGGACGTGCTGATTCTCGCCCGCGGGGGAGGCTCCCTCGAAGACTTGTGGGCCTTCAACGAAGAAATCGTCGCCCGCGCGATTGCCGATTCGCAAATTCCCGTAATCTCCGGCGTCGGCCACGAAACCGACTTCACCATCGCCGATTTCGTCGCCGACGTGCGCGCTTCCACGCCTTCCGCCGCCGCCGAATTGGTTGTCCAAACACGCCGCGAATTCGACAAGCACATTGCTGACCTGCGCGGCGCCCTCGCCGAGCAGATACGCTATCGCATCCTGGTTCTCAGTCGCCGTATTCACGAACTCGCCGGGCGACCCGGCTTCCGCCGCCCACTCGACCTGCTCCGCCAGCAACGCCAGCGCGCCGATGAAATGATTTCCCGCCTCGCCCTCGGCCTCCGTGCGCGCCTCGAACAGTCGCGCAAGCGCTTCACCGTCGCGCATCTGCGCATCGTGTCTTTTGATTTTCGTATGAAAATTGCCGCGTTTCGCCTGCGCCTCGAACGCCGCGCGGCCGATCTCGGGGTCCGCGCCGAGCGTCTGCTTCGCGCCAAGCGCGAGCGCCTCGCTCGCCTCGCGCTGCAGCTCGAAGAGCGCGGCCCGCTAAAAGTCCTCGAACGGGGCTACGCCATCGCCACTGACGCCTCCGGCGCCATCCTTCGCGACGCCGCCCAAGTCCAAATCGGCGACTCCGTCTCGCTCCAGCTCCACCGCGGCCGCCTCACCACCGAAGTCCGTAAAAAGGATGAAAAATGACCCTACCGGTAAATCTCGCGGCGATGCCCAACGTCGGTAACGGTTACGGTCTTGTTCGCGTCATCAATCTTGTAGAGAATGCGGTAATCGCCGAAGCGAATTCGCCAGCCCTGGCGTTCGGCCAGTTTCTTGCATCCCACAGGACGCGGATCCTTACGTAGACCCTCGATCTTGGTGTCAGCAATGGTGAGTTGTTGAATGGGCAGATCGGAAAGCTGCTTTTTTGCTCGCGGCAAAATGAAAAGGCTGTAGCTCACTTTCGTGAGCGCTTTATGTCAGCGATGGCCTGTCCGTACGGGATGGGGGTTTCCCCTGATGCTTCCGCTTCGTCAAAGGCTCGAATGTCTTCGAGCGCCTCCAGCTCTTCGAGGAGCTTCTCGTACTCTTCGATACTAATGACCACGGCGATTTTTTCGCCTTTTTCGTTAGTCAGGAATTGGGTCGGCTCTTTCATATCGTGGCCTTTAGCAAATTCTAGCGTAGCAGAACTTAGGGGGCAAGAAAGGAGATTGCAAAGGACAGCCAAATGCCAAATAGAAGCTATGGGCTAACGGGGCGTTACTCTTCGTCGGAGGAGGAAACTTTCAACACGGCGAGGAACGCTTCCTGCGGAATATCCACTTGGCCGACGCGCTTCATGCGGCGTTTGCCTTCTTTCTGTTTTTCGAGCAGCTTGCGCTTGCGCGTGATGTCGCCGCCGTAACATTTTGCCAGCACGTTCTTGCGAATCGCCGCCACCGTTTCGCGCGCAATAACGCGGCTGCCAATGGCCGCCTGGATTGGCACCTCGAACAGTTGCCGCGGAATCAGTTTTCGCAAGCGCGAGACGAGTTCGCGCCCGCGCTCGTAAGCAAATTCGCGGTGCACGATCAGCGCCAGGGCGTCCACCGGCTCGCCGCCAACGAGGACATCGAGCTTCACCAAGTCGGATTCGCTGTAGCCCGCGAGATGATAGTCGAGCGAAGCGTAGCCGCGTGACGTGGATTTCAACCGGTCGTAGAAATCGAGCACGATTTCGTTGAGCGGCAATTCGTAGGTCAGCATTACGCGCGTCGGAGAAAGATACTCGAACTTTTTTTGCGTGCCGCGTTTTTCCTGGCACAGCTGCAGGATTCCGCCGATGGAATCATCGTTGGTGATGATCATGGCCTTGATGATCGGCTCTTCGATTTTTTGGATGTCGCTGGGATTCGGGAATTTCGCCGGGCTGTCGACTTCCATCACTTCGCCGGTCACGCGCGTGATGCGGTAGCGCACGCTCGGCGCCGTGGTAATCAGGTTGAGCCCGAACTCGCGCTCCAGCCGCTCCTGCACGATCTCCATGTGCAGCAGCCCGAGGAAGCCGCAGCGGAAGCCGAAACCGAGCGCCACGGAATTCTCCGGCTCGTAGAAAAACGCGGCGTCGTTCAATTGCAGTTTTCCGAGCGCGTCGCGCAACGGCTCGTAGTCGTCGGCAAGCACAGGAAAAAGCCCCGCGAAGACCATGGGCTTGATGGCCTCGAATCCCGGCAGCGCGGGAGCGGGCCGCTCGACCTCAATCACGGTGTCGCCCATGCGCGCATCGGCCACGCGCTTGATGTTCGCAACGATGAAGCCCACGTCGCCCGCTTCGAGTTCTTCAAGCGCCACGGGCTTCGGTGTGAGCGTGCCGAGCTGTTCGACTTCGTAGGTTTGGTCGCCAGCGACGAGTTTCACCTTCAAGTGATTGGCCACGCGGCCTTCTTTGACGCGCACCAGAATCACGGCGCCGCGGTAAATGTCGAACCAGGAATCGAAAATCAGCGCCTGCAGCGGATTTTCCGCGCTTCCTTTCGGAGGCGGAACGCGCGCAACAATCGCTTCAAGCACGTCCTCGACGCCGAGGCCGCTCTTCGCGCTGATCATCAGCGCGTCGTCAGCGGGAATCGCCAGCACGCTTTCGATTTGCTCTCTGACGAAATCAGGTTGCGCCGCCGGCAAGTCAATTTTGTTGATCACCGGAAGTATGGTGAGGTTGTGTCCAGCGGCAAGAAAAGTGTTTGCGACGGTTTGCGCCTCCACGCCTTGCGAAGCGTCAACCACCAGCAGCGCGCCCTCGCACGCGGAAAGCGCGCGCGAAACTTCGTAGGAGAAATCCACGTGGCCCGGCGTGTCAATCAGGTTCAGGCGGTAGGTGTTTCCATCTTTCGCTTTGTAGTGCAGCCGGATGCTTTTCGCTTTGATGGTGATGCCGCGCTCGCGCTCCAGGTCCATCGAGTCGAGCACCTGCTCGTGCATCTCGCGTTCCGAAAGCGCACCGGTCATTTCCAGCAGGCGGTCAGCCAGCGTGGATTTGCCGTGGTCGATGTGCGCGATGATGCAGAAATTCCGTATGAATTTTGGATCCATGTACCTCGATTATCGCCCAGCTTGGCGATTGCTTTTACTTTTTCCAGTTACCGGCAGGAGCCGCTTCTCTTGAGGACAGGCCACCACACGGGTGCAAAGACCGTGCCGAGTAATACTCAGTCTGCCACAAGTCGTGCTTTCGCGCAGCCGCGGAGAAAAGCTGACAGCCGACAGCCGACAGCTTACAGTTGACAGCAAGAAAGGAGAGGAATTAGGGAAATGCTCAGTTTCAAAACGCAACAAAACTAAAGTCCACCGACAGCGGCCAAGTGGCTCTCACTCTTCGCGGAGGATGCGGACGGGCTCGATACGCGTAGCGCGATAGGCCGGGATAATAGTGGCGAAGATACCGACAAGCAAAAGCAGAAGAGCGACGGCGGCAAAGGTCAGCGGATCCGTGGCACGCACACCGTAAATGAGGGAAGACACAACGCGGCTGAGCGCGAGTGCGGCGGCAAGGCCAAGAATGACGCCGACAAGGATCGGCTTCAGTCCGTCGGTGAGGACCATCTGCACAACGTCCTTATTGGAAGCGCCAAGGGCCATGCGAATGCCGATTTCGCGGACGCGGCGGCGAACGGTGTAGGAGAGCACGCTGTAGATCCCAACGGCAGCAAGGATCAATGCAAGCCCTGCGAAGCTGGCAAGCAGAAGCATATTGAAACGTTGCGGCGAGACGGATTGCGCAATGATCTCGTTCATGCTCATCACGTCAACAACGGGAAGATCCGGAGCGGCTTGATGAATAGCGCCCGTGACCGCGGTCACAGAATTCATCGGATCGGAATTTGTGCGTACGGTGAAGCTCATTGGGAATGAGCGCCAGGGCTCAGTGGGAGGAGCCGTGAGCTGCGCCAGCGGATGGTAAATGGCTGCCACGGGACGAGTCTGGTCGAGGGAGTCCATTTTGATATCGCCGACGATTCCGACAATTTCGCGAACGACGCCTGGGAAAAACGTCAGCGTGATGTGCCTGCCGATGGGGTCTTCATTGGGCCAGAAACGGCGAGCCAAAGAATCGCTGATGAGAACCGCGCCCGGTCTGCCCGCAACATCGGAGTCGGTGAGATCGCGACCGCGAAGGATGGGAATGTGCATGGCGCGAATGTAGCCGGGGCTAATCACGCGAACGTCCACTTCAGGCTGCTCGGACATAGGCGGGACAGGGCGGTCCTCAATGGTAAACGGCTGATTCGACCCGCCCTCGCCGTTCAGCGGCAAGGTATCGATAACGCCCGCGGAACCAATACCGGGAAGGGCGCGGATGCGGTTCAGGGCATCCTCAAAAAAATGAATCTCGCCTGCCGGAGAAGTATACCGATTGGCGGGGAGCGGAACGGTCATGGTGAGTAAATTGTGAGGATCGAAACCCGGCTGGACTTTGCGAAGCTCCCAAAGGCTGCGGATCATGAGGCCGGCACCGATCAGAAGCACAAGGGAAAGTGCGACTTCGGAAACAACCAGGAGACGGCGTGTGCCTCCACCGCGAGCGTCGGAGCTGCCGCGACTCTGGCCCTGTTTGAGGGCTTCATTGACATCGGTTCTGGTGAAGCGCACCGAAGGAATGAGGCCTGCCAAAACGCCGGCCAGGACAGAAAGCAAAAGCGTAAAGCCCAACACGGGAACATCCAGAGTGATTTGCATGAATGCAGGGATACGATCGAGAGGACTTACACGATCAGCGTAATGCCGAAACGCGCCAGAAGCAGACCGAGCGCTCCGCCCGCCACGGAGAGAAGCACGGTTTCTGCAAGAATCTGCCGCAGGACGACGAGCCGGCTGGCGCCGAGCGCGGTGCGAATAGCAATCTCTTTGCGACGCGCGAGAGTCTTGGCTAGGACAAGATTGGCCACATTGGCGCAAGCGATGAGGAGAACAAAAGCGACGGCCCCAAGAAGAACAAGCAGCGCAGGACGCACATCGCCGACGAGTTGTTCCCGCAGAGGCAGGATGATTGCGCCCCAACCTTTGTCATCTTCGGGATAAAGCTGTTCGAGGCGCGTGGAGATGGCACTAAGTTCCGCTTGCGCTCGCCGGATGTCCACACCCTGCTTCAGCCGGGCGATGACTCCGTAATTGTGATTTCCGCGAACAGCGCGTATCTCATTGGCCCAAGCGAGAGGCACCCAAAGTTTCGCCCAGCTCGGGAATCGAAAGGTTTCGGGCATGACGCCGATGATGGAATAGGTTTCGCCGTCAATGGCAACGCTGCGACCCACGATGTTGCCATCGGAAGCGAAATGATCGCGCCAGAAGTTGTAGCCAAGCACAACCACATGACCTTCGCCAGGACGGTCTTCGTCAGGCGTAAAAGTGCGGCCTAGCAGGGGTTGGACGCGGAGCAGGGAAAAGAAGTCAGCGGCGACGGCTCCGGCCTGGACGGCTTCGGGACGCTTTTTCCCGCCGACGGTAAAAGACCGGAATCCGTAAGCGGCCATCTGTTCAAACGAGGAGCTTTGGCTGTGCCAGTCCAAATAGTTGGCGGGAGAAACGGCGAACATGGTCATGCCGGGGAAGCTCTTGGCCGGGGGAACGTGCCAAACCTGCATGATGCGGGAAGGGTCGTCAAAGGGCAGCGGGCGTAGGAGAACCGCGTTAACCACGGAGAAAATCGCCGTATTGGCGCCGATTCCCAGGGCGAGCACGACCATGGCCGCGGCGGAGAAGCCTGGATTGCGGCGGAGCAAGCGCAGAGAAAAGCGGAAATCCGAAAGCAGGTTTCGCAAGGACATACAAACACTCCTCCTGGCGCACTGTCCAAGCAGAGCGACACTATTTAAAACGGAGGAAAGGACAAAAAGTTCCCAACAAACTTTGGGCGAGGCGATGCACGCTTTGTCCAACGGAATGATGCCCGGGCATTGTTTTTAATCGACTTCTTGGCCTAGCTCTCAGAGGCTCGCACGCAGGTCCGCAAGGGCAATCAGCGCTCCCGCTACTTCTGCCGCTCCCGCGGCGAACAGCGCCCGCCGCATTCCGTGCAGGAATGGGCCGGGATTCGCGGCAGGATGTCCTGTATGGGGGCCGAAGAAGGAACCGAGAATCGCTACGCCGAGCGTTGCGCCAACCATGCGTCCCACATTGACGAGTGCTGACGACATTCCGGAACGTTCCCGCGGCAAGCTGGAAACGGCGACGGTCAGAATCGGCCCCGTGATCCAACCCAGGCCTACACCGACCGTCAGCAACGCCGGCAGCATCCCTAAATAACTGGAGGCCGACGTCACTTGCGACAGTACGAACATTCCCGCGGCGATCATGGACATACCCGTGGCGATTGCGGCGCGAGGACCAAGAGCGAGGAACAAACGTCCGCTAAAAGGCGAAACCGCAAAGTAGGTGAGCGATAGCGGCAGAAGCATGGCTCCGGTCAGGATCGCGGAGTCTCCGCGAATCCCCTGCAGGTAGAGCGGGAACAAAAAGAGGAGCGCGTAAACTCCGAAAGTCATCAGAGCGGCGTCTGCAAACGCCGCCCGAAACATGCGATTGCCAAAGACGTCGAAGGTCAGGAGACCCCCGGGACGCGAACGTTCCACCTTCCAAAATGCGACGAGGCAGGCAACGCAGCCGAAGGCGCTGGAGCGAATCCATAAGGATGACCAGCCTTGTGATGGGCACTAGATAGAAAATGCTGCGCCATCCAAACCAATCCACCAGAAAGCCTCCCGCAGTGGGGCCGATCGCGAGAGCGAGTCCGTTAAAGCCGCCCCAGAGCGCGATGGCGTGCGCACGCTCGCGAACCCCAGGAAAAGCTACGGCAAGAATGGCTAGAGCGCTTGGAAGTTGCAGCGCCGAGCCCAGGCCAGCGATGGCCCGGGCTACGATCAGCATCGGCGCATTGGGCGAAACTGCGCAAAGCACCGAGCCCAGGGTGAACAAACCCATGCCGGCGGCGAACACTCGGCGGCGGCCGAACAAGTCTCCCAGGGCGCCTCCGGTGAGGATGAAGCTCGCGTAGACAAGATTGTAGGCGTCGATCACCCACTGCAATGCGGCAAGGCCCGCGCGAAGGTCTGTTTGAATCGCGTGCAGGGCCAGATTTACGACTGTGGTGTCCAGGATGGCGACGAAGGTCGCGAGACACATCGCCGCGAGGGTCACGCGCTTGCGGTTTCGAGTGCGGCTTTCCTCATTCAAAGCGGGCGGCGGCAATACCTCCACGCCGCCCGTTTCTGAATAATTTTCAAGACTGTTCATGCCGCTCTTAGCTTAGCGAGAGAACGCAATGCACGTTTCGTTTTACATAAAAACGTCGATTGCAAAAGCCGAATTGCTTGACGCGTCCAACGTCACGGCATAGAGTTTTTTCGAAACGCAACGACGACTTCCTGGACAGAGAGCTTGCGGTCAGCGGCACTTGTGGGTGAACCCTTTTGGCGAGCAGAGAGCACACAGAAGCGACCGCAATCCGCCTGGCGAGCGGCGCCAAATCCATTGAGACCAGAACGATTTGGAAATTACAGATCCGGCTGATTCCGCTTCTCTTCCTGCTTTATGTGGTCGCCATGATCGACCGCATCAACATTGGCTTTGCTCAGTTGACGATGAACAAGGATCTGGGCCTGAGCAGCCAGCAATATGGCATCGCTGCGGGAATCTTCTTCGTCGGATATTTTCTTTTCGAAGTGCCCAGCAATTTGATCTTGCACAAGGTCGGAGCGCGCGTGTGGATTGCGCGAATCCTATTGAGCTGGGGAGTGGTGGCGTCGCTAACCGGATTGGTGCAAAGTGTGCACCAGTTATACGCCGCGCGCGTCGTGCTCGGGTTTGCGGAAGCGGGCTATTATCCGGGAATTGTTTTGTATTTGACGTACTGGTTCCGGCAGCGGGAACTGGCGCGAGTACTCTCTTTGTTCCTGACCGGTTTCGCCGTGAATAGCGTCCTGGGAGCGCCGATCTCCGGCTTTATTTTGCAGCACGTGCATTGGCTGGGTGTGGGAAGCTGGCGCTGGCTGTTCATTCTCGAGGGCCTGCCGGCCATCGCACTCG
>QHYL01000067.1 GCA_003224105.1 Acidobacteriota bacterium
AAGCCCTGATTCAGCTCCTCCTGTGTGAGGTCTGTAGGCTTGCGCAGCAAGTAGACGTCAATCCCCCAGGTTGCAAAGCTCTGCAAATAGAGAAAGATCCCCACACAAGCGGCGAAGAGCCCGTATTGATACGGCCCAATAATCCGCGTAATCAGAAGAACGGCGATTAGCCTCAGAAAAATTCCAAGAAACTGGCGGCCTGCCAGAAACAATCCTCCCTTAAGCGTTCTTTCTCTAAGGCTCATCGAGGAATTCCATGGCCCAGTCACTGGCCTTCACCTCGAAGGACGGCGGGGATCGTTTTCAAGAGAATTCTCAGATCAAGCAGCAAGTTCCAATTCTCGATGTAGTGGTTGTCGAAATACACGGACCTTTCAAAAGACGGATGGTTCCTGGCGGATACTTGCCACAGGCCGGTCAAGCCTGGCTTAACGTCCAGCCTTCGGAGATGTTCCAGGCGGTAGCGCTGGTAATCGTCGAGGGGATGAGGCCTGGGTCCGACCAGGCTCATGTCCCCCTTCAGGACATTCCAAAGCTGAGGGATTTCGTCCAAGCTGTACCGTCGTAGAACTCTTCCCAGGCTAGTGACACGCGGGTCGTCGCTGATCTTGAAAAAGGGCCCGCGCCGTTCATTCAAGTGGGAGAGTTCTTTCTTTCGATCATCGGCGCCGACGACCATGGTCCGGAACTTGTAGCAAACAAACCGCCGGCCTTTCCTGCCCACGCGGGACGCGCGGTAAAACACCGGGCCCTCCGAATCCCGCTTCAGCGCCAAAGCAATCCATACGCACGCGGGCGCCAGCACAACGAGACCCAGGGCGGCAAAAACGATGTCCATCGTTCGCTTGAAGAACAGCCCCAACGTTGGAATCGGTTCACGATGCAGCACGCATACTGGAAAATCACCGATATGCTCCATGGGCACGTTCCAAGCCAAACCGTCGTAGAACTCGGGCAGGACTTTTACGCTCAGGCGATTCATTCTGGCGACAAAAGCGATGCTTTTCACTATTTCGCGTTCTGAGGGAATCGTTACGAAGATGTCATCAATGAAATGCGCGCGAGCGACTTGGGCAAGATCCTCGATTTTGCCCAACATTCGCGGATCGCCAGTGTGATTTTGGTCGAGGAATCCTTTGCAGAGATAACCTAATTGCTGGTTCATCTCCATGTGCCTCGCCAATGCTTGTCCAATTTTGCCCGCGCCCACGATCAGGGCGTTGCGGGCCCCAATGCCGTGGGCCACGCGCCGTTTCAGCGCGCTGCGAAGGGATTTCCTCCATCCGATCAATGTCAAGGTGTTCAAAAGAGCAGTGCAGCCCACCCAGAGCCGCGAAATATCTTTGTGCCCAGAAAGATAGATGAAAACAGCCAACATCAATGTGGCGAGCAGGACTGCTTTGGCCACTCGCCAGGATTCGTCCCAACCCTTGGAGTAGTCCAGTCTTCGGTAAAGATTCTGACTGGTACAAGAGAGGACCACCACCGCCGCATACAGAAGAACAAACGCCCCGTAAGACTCCAGTGGGAGGAAACGCTCTAGAACCCCCGGCCTTGCCCAGACTTCATCCAGAACCGCTGGCGATAGGTATCGAATCGTCAAAACAACTGTCGCGTTCAAGCAAACGAACGAAAGGTCAGTGAGAACGTAGAGCGCCCGCGTCCAACGGTCCAGAGCCACAAGCCTTGCTCCCGAAGAGAAGAAGCGGCCATTCCCTTCCCCGGCCTTCAGAAATTGCTCGAAAGCAATGGCAGACTCAGCCCGCACTCCCGAAAAGTGCGGGGGAGCAAATTCAGTGTGTGGAGTCGTCGCCATTTTGTGAGCGCTCAAGAAGCTTCGTCCAGCTACGCTTGCTCCTCTTCAGGAGATTTGCGGCTCTGATCCCGATCGCCATTCCGTCTACTGCTTAGGTTCAAGACGTCGTGCCCGTTTCTCGAGTTCCTGTGTATGTGACCCTGCACGGAATTAAGAATTTCCACCGCCAGGAGTTTTCGCGGATGATCGGCTTCGGTCTCTTCCCATCGATTTCGCCCCAGAATGATTCCCACTCCGATGGCCACCGAGAACGCCGTTCCCAAAAACATAATCACGAGGCGATGCGGAGAGGATTTTTTCCTGGGAATGCTGGGTGTATCCAAAATGGCGACGCTCGGCACTTCACGCGCTTCTTCTATTTTGGCTATTTCGTATTCCTTCGAAAGCAGTTCGAACGCCGCTTCATTGATCTTGTTCCGCCGGTACAGGTCGAGATACCTAACCCCGAGCAAGGGAAGTTGCCGGATGGAGGGATAGAGTTCGTTTTCGGAAAGCTTCGCTCCGTCCGATGGCTTGATGTCCTTGCCGCCGAATTTGTTCAACTGGTTCCGCAGTTCAGCCACCAGAGCTTTCATCTGACGGACATCGACGTTGTTGTCCGTGTAGATCTGCTGCATGGCCTTGAGCTGCGATTCTGCGGCAATCAATTGGCCTTGCAGATCGGCTGCCGCGGAGACCATTGCTTTTACCTGGTCAGGGATGTTTATCGCGGCATTTTGACTGGCGAAAACGCTGAATTCCTTTGTAGCTGAGTCCAGCTCGTCCTTAACTTTTTGCATTCTCTCGCCAATAAAGATCCGCTCCCGATGCGCCGCGGAAGTATTCACTTGGGCGAGCAAATCATTGAGCCCATCCACTTCCTCCTGCGCCATAGCCGCAGCCTTGCGAGGGTCGCGATCCTCGACGGAGATCGTGATGATTCCAGTCTTCATGTCGGACTGGACATCGGTCTTCGCCTCTAGTTTTTTCCGGGCGTCTTCCGGGTATTTCGCGCCATACTCTTTCATGAGATCGAATTTTTGAATGACGCGATCCTCCAGGCTTTCGCTCCGCAACACTCCCGCAATTAATTCACCCGACGTATTCAGCCCCAGGAGGCGACTCGCCAACCCCATCAGCGGCGCACCACCTCCGGCATTACCGGAATCACCGGAAACGGCAGACATGGCCATGCCAGTGCTAATGGAAGACGTGTAGTCTGGAGGCATCAAGCGGGCTTTGGCCGTATAACGGTTCGGCAGCAGAAAAGCCAGCAAGGTAAAGGAGATCAGGCCAGCGGCAGTCACGTAGAAGAGCGATCGCCGCCCATCCCAAAGCAGTTTCAACTTGTCCTCGGTTCGTGGCGGACGTATATCGCGTTCAGGTACTGAGAAGCCCGCTTCGTTTCCGAACGAGATCTCAGATTCATGACGAACTTCGATTTCTGTCTGTTTTGCTCTCTGCATCACTGCGGCAGTACTTTCTTTGTCCATGGCCCTATCCTGTTATTTCCGCAATCCGCCCGGCCAAAATGTTGCTGTAACAGATGACGTCCAATTTTTCTGCGCCTGAGAAGCCAGGACCGGAAAATTCCATTTTTCGTACTGAAGGACTGCCGAAACGCTTAGAGAGCTTCCCAACCAAAAATCCCCTCGTCCGCCAAAATCGGTCAGCGTGCCGCCGCCCGGGATGAATTCTTGGCTCACCTTCTGGTGCCGACCATTCAGTTGCACGCGGTTGCGTGCGCCGAACCAGTAGTTAGTCCAAGCCTGCGCGCCCTGCCCTTCCCTGCCAACCCAACTGCCAATCAGATTTCCATCGTTGGTGTAACCGTTCCTGTAGCGGTCATTGAAGTAATAAAAGCCGTGACCCAGGTTGCCGCCGAGAGGGTTGTCGGTGTAGACGCCTTCTACGCGAAAATCCATTTTGCGAAGTCCCGGGATTTGCGGCATGTAAAGACCGCTGGTCCAAGCAGACCGGTCCGCGTAGGCAATCGGATTAAACTCATCATCCGTATAACCGTCGGCGTAGAACGTTAACCATTTCCTTAGGCGAGGAAGGCGGTAAGTAAAATCAAAACCCGAACGCCGGTCGCCCGGATCCGCCGATGTTCCAGGATTGCTGGTCGCCAGCGAAAACAGGCCCTGGACAAACTTGTGCGTTGTTAAAGGAACACCCTGCCCCGCAAGGACGGTGGTCAGGGAAACGCTGAATTCGAGGTTTTCCGTGGGTTTAAAGCTTATCTTTCCACCTTCAATGAATGGCTGGGGGCTGACGAATTGGTTCCAACCGCCGAGCAAGCCGGTTTCCTCTCCGAAAACAAAGTGATGACCGCTTAACTGCCCCAGGAGGAATTGCACTCGGGTAGGACCGAGCCAACCAAGAACACTGGGCAATTTGAATGGCGAAACGCGATCGATGCGAAACATATCGATTGGCGCCACGTTGTCGCTGAACATCATTGATCCGCCGGATGCCGGGCCCCACCAGGAACTCTGTCGCCCGAACGATAGTTGCCAGTTGTTCAGATTCATGGCCACATAGGCGTCCAACATCTCAAACTGTTGAACGGAACCACGTTGCAACGCGGGGGGCGCTGGCAGATCATCGACACGCGCGATGACTTGCCGAGCTAAATTGGGAAGCGATGGCAGGGCCGGAGCCTGCTGATACTCACCACGGAAATAACCAACAAAGGGGCCGGCCGTCCCCCAGGCGGAGAAGCCGCTGATTTGGTTGAAACCCTCCGCGTAAGGACGGCCAAAGTCATTGATAAGGGTCTGGCCGAAATGATATCCGTCAGTAAGAGGTACTCCGGAGATTCCCTCCGCTCGCGTGTAAACAGACTCAACGCGGGCCTGCACATTGTGGTTCTCAGGGGCGGTTAGTTCAGGACTAAACTCTCTCCGTAAGTCTTTAAGGATATTCTCCGTCTCGGGAGCGCCGCCACTGCCTTCCAATTGCTCTGCCATTTCATCCACTAAACGAGCGCATTCCAGCCGAGTCCACGGCCTGATGCCTACAAACGCAGTGTGCGCGTATCCAAGGGCAATCAAGCGCTCAAGGCTCGGATAGATCCAACTATCGAGGGGCACATAGGGCGACCCCATGTTTGCCGGAGAGCGGCTTTCATCGTGTTCGCGAAACTTTTCACGGATGGATTCCCAAACCGCGCCTCCTAAACTGGGGTCGTGGTGATCACTGTAAATACGCTGCGAAATGAGGTCTCCGATCATCGCGCCAAAGAACACATCCGAAGGAAAATGTTTGTCGGCCCGCACGCGGGAGTAGCTCACGGCCGCAGCCAGGCCATAAACCAGCATCTTGGTCAGTGGGCCGGGATATTCGTGCGCAAGGACGCCGGCAATGGACCAAGCCGCAGCGGCATGCTCGGATGGAAAGGAGGTTCCATGGTTCTGGAAAAACGCTCCGCTTCCGTCACCCTGAAAAGGCCGCTCTCGACGCACGCTGTATTTCAGACCCTCGACAACGGCAAGGCTGTTCAATGCTGCTTCGCCGGCAAGAAACCCGCTTTCTCGCCAATGATTGTTGTGAGTCACGTGACTTGCAAACCAGAGCCCTCCTCCGGCGCCGGCGAGTGCTATCACTCCCGCGTTGGAGATGGTGCTGTAACGGTGGAGCCTTCCCGGATCATGGGAAAGGTGCAGGCTGGAATCGCGGTCAGTCACGAATAACCCGGCTCCAAAGCCGCCAAGCGGCGCCAGCCACTCCGCATCCGAAAATCGGAGCCGAGCCGGGCTCGTCCAGATGTCCTTCTGGTCCTTCGCGAAGCGTGTCTCTAGTTGAAAAATGTTCTCGTGCTTCTCGAAAGAATCATCCCTCCGTGATTCGGCAGAGTTCGCGAAAGGTTGGGCTTTTGCTGCGCTCGGCGGGTCCGACAAAATGCGGGTTGCAGGTCGCAAGTCAACATCTTGCGAAGCCTCTTGCGCCCGCGTCCATTTCGCACAGCCCAAAGCCGCAACCATACTTAAAACCCCTATCGCCAAGCGTGGCCCTGTTTGCATCACAGATTTCCGTTTAGCGCGTGGCTACAACTGCCGCCAGCGCGGCAGATTGCGTGAATTGTGCAACTGTTAACGCGTTCTTCCAGAACGTGGACCCTCCAATGGCCTTTTCGGGGACCACGATCGTGTCGCCCGGCATGACTTGCACGGACATGACGTCCCCGCGCCACCAGCCCCCCTCGTCTCCGCTGACGACGGCCCCGCTTGCGCGAATGACAAAAGTCCTCTTGAGGTTGGCTTGATCCGTAGCCCCGCCCGCCTGTTTCAGGTACCACTCGGTATTCTTTCGCGGCACAAATGTGACGGCATTTGTGTTGTAGACTTGTCCCACAACAAGAACGAATTCAGGGCGTTTAGGGATGATCAGAACATCGCCTGCCCGCAACTCGATGTCATCGGGCGTATTTTTCCATCGGAAAATGTTCGGAGTCAGACGTACCACCATGCGGCCCGTTGATGGAGCCTCTTCAAGGGCTCGCACCTGGCGCTTGCGCTGCTCCAGGGCCGCCTGCTGCATAGCCAACTGCTCCTGCGGGTTTTCCTGGACGGCGACTCTCAAGGTTGCAGTTTCGGATTCAATATGCTCAATCAGCTCTTGCTTGCTTTTTTCCTGAAGCTTGCGAACTTCAACGCGCTCAAAAACCGCACCTGCCGGAAAGGCTGTAGGAAGAAAACCCCCGGCGCGCTGCAGAATCGAGCTCAACCTTTCGCCTGAGCGAATTCCGTAAGAGCCCGGGAGTTGGACCTCACCCTTTATTTGTACCGACGCCCCAATGTCTTGCCACCCAGGAAGCTCTCGGATGGCCACCGTGTCTCCATTGTCCAACTCGATGTTTTCCTTGGGATTGCCTGATAGCGCTTCGGACAGATGAACCTCTACGTGTTCGCCTTGAGCCTTTTTGGGACTTCCCTCTCCCGTGCTCAGGTATCGCGTGAGGTCCGCGTTGTCCGGATATGCGCTTCGTTTGAGCCCGCCTGCAACTCGAATCAAATCTGCAATCCGCATTCCCTCGGTAAGAGGATAACGGCCGGGCTTGGCAACCTCGCCCCTGATGTAGACGCTGGCCGGGTCTACAGCCGCGAGATTCCGTTGCACCAGCAAGCGGTCACGGGGATGCAAGACGATATTTTCCAGAGGATTTCCAGCCAGCGCTTCCTGCAGGTTCACACTGGAAATCTTCATGTAACCATCGGGCTGGTATTGGAAAACCTGCACTTGGTCCATCATGGCGTCGGGCTTGAGTCCTCCGGCAAGTTGCAGTGCGTCGCGCAGGTGAACCTCGCCCGATGTCTGGTACGTTCCCGGAACACGAACCTCGCCCCAAACGGAAACCGCCGGTGGATTTTCGAAATCGTAGCGGCTGTAAATGCGCACGGTGTCCAGCGCATGGAGTTCAGGGGCTGTGGCGGGACTCTCGAAAGCCTTGGCCAGATTAAAACCCTCGACACTGGGATGAAAATCGGGCGGATTCAAGCGAACAATCTCGGCATATTGAGCGGAAGGCTCTGGCAACAAGTCCTTGTAAGAAGAGATCAAATCCGTGAGCTTCATGCCCTCTTGGTAGGAATAACGGCCTGGTCGAAGCACGTGTCCTTGCAAGTAAACCGCGTCCTGGTTGTACGGCGCGATAGGGAAGACATGAACGACATCGCCGTCGTGGATCAGGAACGAATTAAATTGTGAGGAAACGCTTGTAGGATCTTCGCCTTTAGGCAAATCGAGATCGAGCATGGTCCGCTTCTCATGATCAACCACGCGCTGGACCTCGATATGGCGCAGCGCCGCGGTGGGAAGAATTCCTCCCGCTAATTCCAGCGCTTCCGCAAGGGTCTTTTCTCCCTTGAGCTCATAAACGGCCGGGCGCCGTACCATGCCTTCTATCGTGATTTGCGGGCCCAGGGGGAGGACCTGGACGGTGTCTCCGCTTTCCAGGCGCCGCAAATCAGAGCGCACGCCATGAAGCAGGAGATCGTACAAGTCCACTTCTTGAACAAGATCTTTACCTCGGTAATGGCGCACATTGCGCAAGGAGCCGCGCTCTGTCGGGCCGTTGGCGGAGAACAAGGCGTTGAGTGGAGTGGAGAGCGAACTGATGTCATAGGCGCCGGGATTTTGAATATCTCCTACTACATAAATCCTCATGGTACGCAGCCGCGTAAGAGAAACATCTGCCGAAACATCGCGAAACTGCGTGCGCAAGGCCTGTTGGATGGTTTGCTGCGCCTCAGCCAGCGACTTTCCGCTAATGAGCACAGGACCCACCAGTGGCAGGGGCACCCGCCCTTCTCGGTCCACATTGCGATTCAACCGCTGCGAGACGTTTCCCCAGAGGCTTATGGTCAGTCCATCTCCGGGACCAACGACATAATCAGGACCAACTGGCAGGTCCATGGGAAGGAGATCGGAAATATGGCCGTTGTTATCAAAGACGCTCTGGCCGAAACGCTGCAAATTTTCCGCCTTCGGCGAAACCTGCGCGTAAATATCGTAGAGAGAAGGAATG
>QHYL01000068.1 GCA_003224105.1 Acidobacteriota bacterium
GGGTCCGGTGCCGTCAATGAAGCGCGTCAGTGGCGGCATAAGTACATGCGGCCGAACCAGCAGGATGCCCGCCGCAAGAGAAAAGATGGCTCCGGCTTTGATGAATGCGCTGAGATAATCGCGTGGAGCCAGCAACAACCACACGGGCAGTGCGGATGCGGAGAACCCATAAATGATAATGGCGGCGGTCAGCGAAAGGCCGCTCAGCGTGAAGACGTTGGACCAATATGGCGAATCCGCCACCCACTGGCCTGCGATCACCACAAAAATCACCAGCGCAACGCCCATGATGGACGCTTCGAGAACGCGCCCCGGCCGCACAAAGCGAAGATACACCCCTAGTAGCAGAGCAATGGGGATCGTCATGGCCAACGTGAAAGTTGCCCAAGGGGATGATTTCAACGCGTTCACCACAACCAGAGCGATCACGGCCAAGAGAATGACCATGATTGCCAGAACCGCAAGCTGTGCGATGAATCCGCCGCGCTCGCTGACTTCTTCGCGCGCCATCTGGCCGAGGGATTTTCCGTCGCGGCGGATTGAGCAAAACAGGATCACAAAGTCCTGGACGCAGCCGCCAAACGCTGCGCCGACTATCAGCCACAACGTGCCGGGGAGATAGCCGAATTGCGCGGCCAGTGTGGGGCCGACGAGCGGCCCAGGACCGGCAATAGCCGCGAAATGGTGGCCGAAGAGGACCCATTTGTTGGTCGGCACAAAATCGCGGCCGTCGTCGTGCCGTTCCGCGGGGGTGGCGCGCGTATCATCGAGCGCAAGCACTTTCGCCGCAACAAAAGCCGAATATAGGCGGAAGGCGACAAGGTAACAACAAAGCGCGGCGATGACAAACCATATAGCGTTGAGCGGTTCGCCGCGGTGAATGGCAATCGCGCCCAGGGCGCCCGCTCCCAGAAGCGCGACGGCAAGCCAAACCACAATGCTGAAAATCCGCTTCATTGTGCAGGTCCCGGCGCCACGCTGGATTTCAGGAACTGCGCGATGTCCTTTTCCAGCTTCACGCGCGAAGGCGTGTGAACGTACATCATGTGCCCGGCCTCGTAATAAGCGCCGCCCAAGTGGGCGCGCAGTGTGGGATCCAGTCCAAGGTGATCGAAAGTGTAGTCGGCGGCAAAAAAGGGCGTAGCCAGATCGTAGTACCCTTTGGCGACAAAAACGTGCAAGAACGGATTTTGTGTCATGGCCCTGCGGAGTGTCTCCGCCACATTGACGTAGCGGTTTTCAAAAGGCGCATAATTCCACGGTTGTACGCGTCCGGTGAGAATCTCGTAAGGCAAATCGCTGTCGAATTTGAGATCGCTGCGCACGTAATCGTTTAGCATGCCGGAATACGGCCCGGTTATGGCGGCGATGCTGGGATCGAACTCGGGATTTTCACCAGCGGCGTCGCGGTCGATCCCAAGGAACCGCGCATCAATGCGTCCGATGGTGCGGCGCTGACCGCGAAGCAGCTCCTTTGTGAAGCGCATGATCTCGATGCGCAGATTAGTCCGATCTATGTAGTCGGGCGAGAGTCCCGTGAGGCGCGCGAGCTTCTGAGCGGTTTCCGCGCGGCGGGCTGCCGGCAGCGCGTCTCCAGCCGCAAGAGCGTCGGTGTATTCCCCCATGGCAAACTTGCGCGACTCATCGAGCGCTTTCTGCAAGTCGCCCTGCAAATCAGCCGGAAGCTTTTTGTGATACCAGGCGATTGCGGTATAGGTCGGCAGATAGAGGACGTACGGCAGATCGTTCCCAGTGTCGAATTCCGCAGTTTCAAAATTCAAAATCGCGGAAATCAAGACGATGCCGTTCAGATACATTCCGAAGCGCTGCTGAAGATAGCCGGAAAGCCCGGCAGCGCGCGTGGTTCCGTAACTTTCGCCGGCCAGGAATTTTGGCGAGGACCAGCGCTTGTTGCGCGTAGCATAGACCCGGATGAACTCCGCCACAGACTCCACGTCTTCTTCCACGCCGTGAAACTGTTTCGGCGCCTCGCCGGGAACCGCGCGGCTGTAACCGGTTGAAACGGGATCAATGAAAACGAGATCGCTGGCGTCGAGAAGCGAAGTGTCGTTGTCCACGAGCTTGTACGGTGGCGGGAGCAGCGAACCTGCGTCTCCCATCTGCACGCGGCGTGGCCCAAGCAGCCCCAGATGCAGCCACACAGAAGAAGAGCCGGGCCCGCCGTTGAAGCTGAAAGTGATTGGGCGCTGGCTCAGGTCGGCGACATCATCCTTGGTGTAAGCCACATAAAAAATGCTGGCTTTGGGCGTGCCGTCTTCGAGTTTGAGGAGAATCGTGCCTGCGGTCGCGGTGTACTTGATTTCCTTGCCGTCAATCTTGAGAGAGTGTTTGGTTACCACGTTCTTTTCTTCGGGGATAGGAGGCTTTTTTTCGTCTTTTGGTTTTTCCGCTGGCTTCTCTCCGGCTTTTTCCGGTTGCGTCTGCGATTGCGGCTGCTGGGCCAGGCAGGTGCTGGCTGCGAAGAGCAGCGCAGCGAAGCCAAAGCAGCAAAGCGAATGTTTCATAGGCACCAAATCTCCCCAAACGAGCCACGGCAAATGCATAACAGCAACGTGCGGCATCGTAAGCGAGAGTCGAGACAACGTCAATTGGCGAAACAGATGGGTCATGGATAGAATGCCACTTACAAAGAACTCACCCAGGAGCGTTTCATGCGGCGAATCTTGTTGCCAGCTATCACTTTGTCTTTATTAATTGCCGGGCCAGCCACCCTGGCTTTTCCTCAGGCGGAGCAAAAGAAGGAAGAGCTGCCCCATCCCAAAACGCTCGAAGAACTGCAAAGGGCCATGAAGGGTGTTGTGGAGAAAGAGCATGTCACGGGGGCCGGCGTGGCGCTGGTTTCGAATGGCCAATTGTTGTGGTGCGGCGGAATCGGCAAGGCCGACCTATCAGCGAACCGCGATGTTACGTGCGACACGGAATTCCGCGTCGGTTCGATCAGCAAGACATTTGTGGCGCTGGCGCTCTTGAAATTGCAGGAAGACGGAAGAATCAACCTGTATTCGCGCTTGCAGGATGTCGCTCCCGAAATCCCGATGAAAAACCGCTGGGGAGGCACGAACCCGGTACGCGTCGTGAATTTGCTGGAACATTCTGCTGGATTTGACGATATGCAGCCGAGCGAGATCTACAATCGCCGTGATCGTGCGGATTATCCCGTGCTTGACGTGTTCAAGCGCTTTCAGGAACCGCAAGATGTGCGCTGGCCGCCAGGCACGCGCTTTTCCTATTCGAACCCCGGCTACGGCATTGCGGGCTACTTGATCGAAAAGGTCACCGGCCAACCCTTCGATGCTTACATCCGGCAAAACCTTCTTGCACCCCTGGAAATTACTGTCGGCGACTTTCGAATCACGGATGCAAATCGCGCGGCCCTCGCGCAGGGATATGACGGCAACCCGCCTCGAGCGGTTCCCTACAAAAGCATTTATTTGCGCCCTGCCGGTGATATGAAGGCTTCACCCGGCGAATTGGCGAAGCTGGTGCAATTTTTCTTGAGGCGAGGCAGGACGGGCGATCTTCAACTGGTAAAAGCGGAATCGATCGCGCGTATGGAATATCCCGAGACCATTTCGTCCGCGAAAAATGGCCTGCGCCTGGGCTATGGCCTGGCAAATTACACGGAAAGCGAAGGCGGAGTCATAACGCACGGCCATGACGGAGGAATCGACGGTTTCATTTCCAGTTACAGGTACATGCCGGAACAGAACTGGGGTTACGTGGTTCTGTTGAACAGTACCGTGTCGGGAAAAGCTCTCGATGACATGAACCATCTGACCATCGAGTTTCTTTCCAAAGATTTTCCGAAACCGCAGCAGCCATTGATTTCTCTCACTGCGAATGAACTGAAAAAGTTCTCCGGGTATTACGCGCCGCGCGCCCCACGGAGCCAGCTGCTTGCATTCCTTGGCGAGTTGGCCGGAGGCACGTGGGTTCGCGTGGCGGGCGGCAAGTTGGAATGCTCGACGCTTTTCGGAAAAGGGCATGAACCGTTGCTGCCCGTTGGCAAGAATCTTTTTCGCGGGGCAAAGGAGCCCGAAGCTACGGCGGTTTTCTTTCCGGATGCAAGCGGCCGGATGATTTACGTCCGCTCGGGAGAAGACGGGGAGGCCTACGGAGAAAGAGTCTTTCCCATTTGGGTGTTCACGCGGCTGCTCTTTCTGGCTGCATCGGCCACAGTGATGGCCTCAGCGCTGCCGTATGCGTTGTTTTGGGGAATGTGGCTGCTGCTCTCTAGATTCATCAAGAAAGTGAAGCGCATGAAGCACGCGCGCGTGCGAGCGGTGCCGCTGTTTGCGGTTCTGAGTCTTGTGCTGGTGCTCTTTGCGTTCACCAACGTCGCAGACAATATCGGGACCTTCAACTTCTGGTCGTTCCTGATGTGGGTCATGACCATACTTTTCATGGTGCTGTCGCTTGTGGGACTGGCGCTGGCAGTGAGCGTGCCCAAAGCGGAAATGCATAAAGCAGAGCGTATTCACACGTTGCTGGTTTCGAGCGCATGCTGCATCATCACGCTATTTTTCTCCGCGTGGCACCTGATTGGTTTGCGCCTTTGGGCGCCATGAGGCCATGGTGATGCCTGGAATCAGGATGGACGTGAGACTAGATAATCGTGTGTGATTTTTTCAACCGAGGTTGTTCCCGCCTGGCGCATGATAGTGCGCAGTTCCCGCTGCAAGATCTCGAGGACGGCCTCCACGCCCGCCTGGCCAAACGCTCCGAGCCCCCAGGAATGCGGCCTGCCAATTCCCACCGCGGTGGCGCCCAGGGCCAACGCTTTAAAAATGTCTGTGCCGCGCCTCACACCGCCGTCCACAATCACGGGGACCTTGCCGCCAACCCCTTCGAGCACTTCGGGCAGGCTTTCGACGGTCGGCCGTAGAGTCTCTTCCGCGCGGCCACCGTGATTGGAAACAATCAGCCCGTCCACGCCGTGCTGGACAGCAAGTTGCGCGTCTTCCCTGGTAACTATTCCTTTGATGAGCAATTTCACGGTCACCGTATCGCGGAGGCGTTTCACAAAATCCCAATCCATATTCACTGCGTGCAAGGCCGTGACTTTTGATAAATCCAGTCCGTCAAACATGGGCTTCCGGGAGGCGAAGCCCGCGAACCCTCCTGAGCCGCTGGTTCCCGGTTTTCCTCGCGCGAATGGAGAGTACGCGCCGGAATGGCATGCGGAGCATTGCCGCTTGTCTAGTCGCTGGGAGCGGAAAAGAGTTTCGCGATTGCTCCCTTCCTGCAAATCGACGGTGAGGACAATCGCCGGCGAGCCGGCCTTTTCGGCGCGCTTAATAATGGCCTGGCCGACTTCCCACACATTCGTCGGATAGAGCTGTTGCCACACGGGACCTCCCCGCGCGGCAATGGCGTCTTCAATCGAGGATGTGGCGGCAGTGGACAAGAGCATCAGGTGGCCCTTGCTTTGTGCAGCTCTGGCGACGGCCAACTCCCCGTCGGGATGAAATGCCTTCTGCGAGCCGATAGGAGAGAGCACGATTGGCGTGTTCCATTTGACACCAAAGATGGACTGCGAGATGTCGATCCTCTCAACGTCGACGAGCCGTCGTGCGCGAATCTGGATGCGCGAATAGCCATCGCGGTTGGCCCGCACGGTGCCGTCGTCGTCCACGCCTGTGGCGAGGTACCCGAAATGTGCCGGCGGAATCGCTTTTCGGGCCGCTGGTTCGAAATCCATTACATCGAGGGCCTGGTCGGGAGAGGAGATGACGTCATCGCTTTGCTGGAGGTTTTCGAGCCAGCCCAGAAACTGTTTCTCTTCGCTCGGCGCCGCGTGGAGAAGATTTGCGAGACAGCCTGCAAGAACGCCAGACCCCGCAATCAACGGGCTGGCTCCAAGCATTTTGAGGAATTTTCTGCGGGTCCGGGACCTGTCGGGCGTGTGGTTCATCCGCACTCTCCCTCCCTACGTTTGTTCCCTAGGTTGGCAGCGAAGTGTAACGCAGCAGGGGGTACAGTTCGCGGAAAATGTTCGCAATGTCGCGGGGGAAGGTAGCTCGGGTGGCAGCGGCCGGGCTTAGCTTGCGGCGCACAATCCACGCGAGAATCCTGTTCCAGCTTTCGGGGGCGATCGGCCAGCCCGAATGTTTCGTCCACTCGCCTTTTTCCGTCGTGTACCAGTAGCTTTCGTAGCGCTGACTCAGGCGCTTCCTTTGCTTGCCGACCCAACCGGGGTCCGCCTGTACGCGAACCTGACCGACCAATGCGAGGACCGATCCTTTGCGTTTTCCTCCGGAGTAGATGCGAAAGCCTGCCGTCACTGTGTCTGCGGAAAGCCCCACGTAAAGCTGACCGGTTTCTCCGTTGTCCGGCACAGGAACAGAGAACTTCAGATACATCTGCGTTTTGTAGGGTGTTTTGTCTCTCGCGAAGCGAATGTCGCGGTTGATGCGCGAAAAGTTCGGACCCGTCCGCGCGGAAACGTCGAAGCGCGAGTCCAGCTTGAGCACGTCGTTAGAAAGCTCTTCCAGAAGGCGACGAAACGGCTGAACGATGCTGGTCTGGTAGCGCTCGCGGTTGACATCCATCCACGCTTTGCTGTTATTGCGGCTAAGGTCTTTGAAAAATCGAAAGGTCTCGCGCGTGAAAACGGGTGTTGGCTTCGTCATGTGGGTCTCAATCCCTGTTTTCGAGGTAGGAACGACGATTCACAGCCTACACGATTCCGAAGCGGCGTCAATCCCGAGGCGTCCAGATTGGTGCTTGCGGCCATGCGCACGGAACGGCTAGTCTGCGTGCATGAGCAACTTTACACCCACCGAAAGAACCAAGGTCCACCGCAAACCAGACCGCGGAAGCTACGATCGCGAATTGATTTATCGCATCCTGGACGAGGCGTTCGTTTGCCAGGTTGCGTTCATCGACAATGGAATGCCGATTGTGGTGCCAACCAACTATGTGCGCGTGGGCGACAAATTGTTTCTGCACGGCTCGATGGCAAGCCGTTTGATGAAGACGCTGGCGAGCGGCGCGCCTTTTTGCCTGAACGTTACGCTCCTCGACGGCATCGTTTGCTCGCCCAGCGCGACGGGCCACTCGGTCAATTACCGATCTGTGGTGGTGATGGGGAAAGCGGAAATCGTCGAAGGAGAAGCTGCAAAACTCGCTGCCATGCGCGACTTTGTCGAATACGTGATTCACGGCCGCTGGGCCACCGTGCTTCCTCCCACCGAGCAGGAACTAAAAGGCACTATGGTCCTTTCCGTTCCATTAGTGGAGGCTTCTGCCAAAGTGCGCACGGGCTTTGCCGTAAATGACGACAAAGACTACGTTGCGCCGGCCTGGACCGGCGTGATTCCGATGAAGTGGGTTTCGCAAACTCCCGTGCCCGATCCGCGCGGCAATCCTGCAATTCCTGCGCCGGCAAACATCCGGAAATATTCAAGGCCGCAGTAACATAGGGGTGCGATGGAACTTGAGCGATACACGGTGGCGGGGGAGTTCATTGATAGCGCAGACGCGGGAGTGTGTGAGTTTGCGAGGAGGGCGTCAGCAGGCTCTGGCGATGATGTCTCGCTGGCGGTGAAGCTGTACTATGCCGTGCGAGACGAAATTCTCTACGATCCCTACTACGCGGGCGATGAACGCCGGTACTTTCGTGCCAGCGATTGCCTGCGCGCTAAACGAGGGTTTTGCATTCCGAAAGCGGCTTTGCTCGCTGCGGCGGCGCGATCGATAGGCATTCTCGCGCGAGTGGCTTATGCCGATGTGCGCAATCACTTGTCTACGAAGAAACTGCTCGAGTTGATGGGCGGGGACCTCTTCATCTGGCACAGCTTCACGGAACTCTATCTGGAGGGCCGGTGGGTGAAAGCGACGCCAGCGTTCAATCTAAGCCTGTGCGAAAGGTTTGGGGTGCATCCGCTGGAGTTTGATGGGCGACACGATTCGCTTTTTCATGAGTTCGATCGCGAGGGCCGGAGGCACATGGAATATGTCCGAGAGCGTGGGCATTATCCGGATGTGCCCTATGAGGCGA
>QHYL01000069.1 GCA_003224105.1 Acidobacteriota bacterium
TTCGAGCGCAACTGGATGAGGTTGTAATCGCCGCCGATCTTGAACGTGTGGCTGCCGCGAACCAGAGTTACATGGTCTGTGAATTCGAATCGCCGTTCGATGCGATCCACTGTCGAGTAAGGTTCGCGCCCGAAATAGGCGAACCCGGGGATATTGACGCCGATATCGGCGCCACCGGGGAGCTGCGAAAAGCCGAAGTGCAGCCCGCGCCGCGCGACCTGCGAGCGGAATTCGTTGAACGTTTTGTCGCTGACAATGGTGTCATGCTGGAAGGTGACATTCAGGTCGCGCGACTGGTTGTACCCGGCACGTGAACCCGAGTTCTGGCCAAAAACCTGGTTCTGGGAAGTGGAAGGAAGACCGGTAACGAGAGACGGAGACACGCCGACGCGCACAAAAGAATTATTACGATTGTTCCAGCGCTGATCGAGGCGTGCCGACCAGAGGCTCGTTTTCTCCATCACCGGATAATTCCCGCGGATGGAATTCAAGCCCACGTACGATGCAGGAAGGGGCGCAACGTAGACGCCCCCGGCCGAGCAAGTAGCACCGTTATTGACGGGCTGTCCCGCAGGGCATGTGACCGGAATGGGAAATTGAGCCCCGGGTCCTGGAGTAAGGGATCCCCCGGTTGCGCCCGCAGCGACGGCTCCGAAATCCAGCCGGTTCACCGCTACGCTCGAAGCCGAGCCCATAAATACTCCGTATTGGACGCCAAGGGTTTGGAGGGATGAGTTGCCTGAGGCCAGAAGCGCATTAACGGCGGCAGCCTGCGGTCCGGTCAACTGTACGGGGAGCGGTCCGCTTGGGGTGGGCAACGTCACCGTTTGCATCCCGAAGTTGCCGATGCCGATGCTGGAAAATCCAGTTTCCTCGCGCTGCGTGTATTCATAAGAGAAAAAACCGAAGGTCTTGTCCTTCTTTAATGCGCCGCCGAAGGTCAGTCCGCTCTGCGTTCGCGTGTAAGCCTGTTTGACGGGGTCGAGGACGCCCGTAGTCGGATTGACTTCGCCAGAGAACGCGTTGCGCGCCTGAAACGCCTTGTTGCGGAAATAACCGAACGCGTCGCCGTGAAACTCATTGCCGCCGCTCTTGGTCACGATGTTGACCACGCCGCCGGTGGCGCGCCCGTATTCCGCGTTGTAGTTGCTTAGAATGAGCTGGAATTCCTGCACGCCTTCCTGGGAAATCGTCGAGCGTATGCCATTGATGGAGTTGTCTCCGGCGTCCGCGCCATCCACGCTGACCATGTTCCCGCGGGCGCGCGCGCCCCCGATGCTCAAGCCGCTGTTGGGTGCAGGGCCGATGGTGGGCGATACGTCGCGAGTAGTTTGCGAGTTGGTGAGCGTGAAATTGATGTAGTTGCGGCCATTGATGGGCAGATTGTCGATGCGGCGCTGCTCGACGGTGTCGGAGACTTCCGTCTTGGTCGTCTCAATGGGTGCGGTTTCCGCGGAAACGGTCACGGTTTGTTGCATACCTTTGAGTTCCAGACGCGGATCAAACGTGGCGCTTTCTCCCACGGTCAGCACTACAGAAGGATTCTCGTAGGTGCCGAAATTCGCGCCGCCGTCCACGGTCATTTTGTAGCGGCCCGGAGGAATTCCCACCAAGTTGTAGCGCCCGTTGTCGTCCGTGACCGCGGTTCGCATTGCACCCGTGGCCGCGTTGGCCAGCGTCACCTTTGCGCCTTTGAGGCCGAGATTCTGCGGGTCAAAAACGGTTCCGGAAAGCGAGGCCGTATTCACCTGCGCCGAAACGGCCGCGGCGCTCCCAAGTATCAACAAAACGAGCAGAACTCCCAACAAAATCGACCGCCAGGCGCTTATTTGCGACCGCGGCTGTAGAGCAGCCGACGCACACACCTCTTGCTTGCGCTTCATGACTTCCTCCTATGGCAGCTGAAATCCCCACTACACCCAGCGGTGCGGGCTGGCCCCGCCGCTTTGCACCGAAATAATTGAATACAGGGCTTTTACTGCAATGCGCCCCCGCTTTCAACTGAAAACTTCTTCGGGCTTGTCTTTCAGGCAAGCCTTCCAGGTTGTGGCGTGCAGAATGACGCGAATTTGTCCTTCCGGGCCAGCGACAGGAGGAGGAACGGCTGAAAACAAAAGGAATGTCGCTTCTTGTCGCTCGACACAGGACAACAGGCGAGTCGTGCTTATTGGCGCAACACACACATTCTTAGGGGCTTAGGTGCTCTCTTTGAGGCAAAGTACTTTGTTTGGACAACTAGCTTGCGGCGCAAGCTAGTTTGCGGCTTTTTTTAGGGCTAGAGCTGCAGGTGCCGCTGGACGAATTTACGTAGCCGTTCGCGGTCTTCGTCGCGCATGTGCACGAATTCGATGCCGTTGCCGTCCTGGCCGATGTTGCGGACCACCGCGGTGAAATTGATTTTGCGGAGGCCGGTGCGCACTTCCAGTTTGATCGAGTCGCCTACGGTGAGTTTTTTCGGAGATTCCAGGTATGCGCCGCCCAGACTGATGGTCTTCACCCGGGCGAGGCCTGCTGACGATCCTTCAATCTGTGCGCGCAGAGGCGATTCCAGAGGCACGCGCACATAGCGGCGCGGAATAGGATAGCTGGAACTCGATTGCGCCGGGGCGCCGAACGCCGCGGCAGCCTGCTTGAACGAAGGACGATTTTCAATCAGGGCCAGGGCATCTTCGGCCGCGGCGCGCAAGCCGGCAGGCTCGGCATAAGTCAGGCCGTCGCGTTTTTCGACGAGCGTGCGAAGGAGTTCCGCCGCTTCGTACGAGCGCATGCGCCCGAGCGCTTCGATGGCCTTGATGCGCACAAACTGGTCGCGCAAAACCTCATGTTCACCGGCGGCGATTTCCACGAGCTGCGGAACGCCAGTGGTTTCCTGCGCCAATCCGATTTGATCGATCATCATCGGCACAACCATGGGATGCGCCTCCGCGAGAATGGCGGAGAAAACAAAAGCCGCGCTTTGCGCCGAGGCGGAATTGGAAAGCCGCGAGAGCTCGCTCACCGCCAAGTCCTGGAGGTTCCATTCCCAGCTTCCGATGGCGCGTGCAAGGCCGCGCAGCAAACGCTCGGAATCGGCAGCAGCCAGAAGCTTGATTGCAGCGGTAACGCGCTGGCGGCGCGCCTCGTACAAACGCGTTTCGAGCAGGTTGAGGACGGGCACGCCGATGGTTCTGAGGAGCCGTGACATCGCCGGAAGCATATCCACCCCGCGTGGCTCGGTGAGCAACAGTGTCAAACGGTCAAGCAAACGGTCCGGGTCGCGCTGCAACAGTCTTGGGAGAACGGGGTCCAGCGGCCGGTTGGCTAGCGACGCGTCCACCAATATAAACCAGCGGTCTTGCGCAACGAGGCGCGTCGCGAGCGCCGTCATGTGGTCGTGTTCTTTGTCGCGCGGCGCCCGCTCGAGGCCCGTGAGAATAAATTCGAATCCGGCATAGTCGGCCCGCATCACCGCGATGCGTCCCAGAGCTTCCACCAAGGCAGCGAGCAGTGCGGCGGTTTCCGGAGCAGTCTCGGCCTGCAATGCTTTCATCGCACTGCGGCTTAGCTCCTCGGGCAGTTGGTTGGGCCACAACGATTCGAACAGCGGAACAAGTTCCCTGAGGCCGGCCGCGACCAGACGCCTTGCGGGAGCCTCTGAAAGTTCCAAGCGGCGCAAGTAATTCAAAACGATGCTTCGAGCTTCGCGCCGGGGAGCGTCCGCTCCGGTATCCACGAGCTGCCCAAGCGTTTGTTTTAGGGCTGCTACAGGGACGCACCAAACGTCCGGCCCGCGCACGACCGCCGATTTTTCCCGGGCCGGAAGCTCCAGCCAAAACCGATTCATCAACTGTTCGCGATGCGTGTCGGTTGCCCAGGCGACGGCGAGCGAGGAAAGGTGCTGCGATGCATGCGGACCAGTGTAGGCGCCTGAATCCACGAGAACGTCCGCCAAACGATGGAACTCCGGACGCACCGCGGGAGGAGTCAACGAACCCCCGGCGAATTCCGCGCTGAGGAATTCCAGAATCATGTTTTCCGATAGCCGCAGCAGATAGGGCAAAGGCTGCTCGCTGTCGCGCGGAGCATATTGCGAGACGGAGTGAAGGAGCATGCGCACACTCTCGCGGCTGGCTTCTTCCATCGCGCCGTGAATCGCGCGCGCCGCTTCTTCGGGGGAGAGCCCGCGAGCGCCTTCAAGCGGCGGCGTGAGCCGCGCCAGCAGGCGCAGCGTGGCCATCAAGTCATCGAAGTCAGGCGCTTTGATCGGGGAATCGCCGGTCTCCCGTGGCGCGTGGCCACCGTAGGCCACCAACGCGCCAATCAGGCTCGCCAACACGTTGTCTACTTTGCGGTCGGTTTGGGTATTGACCGAAATGCCTTCCACGCGGTTCTCCAAGAGGCGGGCGGGCCACCACGCATTGCCGGCAGCTCCTTCCGGCTCGTCCAATTCTAGCAACGACTGTTTCATGAGTCGTGCCAGAGTGTCCAGTTCGCCTACGTGGAACTTCCTGGAAAAGCCAAGGGACCAGATACCCACGCGGTGCAAGTCAGAGGCCAGCGCCTGCATTTCTCCGCGCGCGTCCGGCAGGTGTCCTTCGCCGACTTTGGGAGCCACAATGCCGCCCCGCTCCACGCGAATCTCGAGTCCTTCGAGGGACTCTGTGATTTGCCGCAGCGAATCGTAAGCACTATCCAGGCTATCGAGGCGGCTGGGGTGATTTTTATCGTAGAGCCGCTCCGACCGAAGCAGAAGGTGAAAATCTCGCAGGGAGCGAAGAACCTCGACGGCTTTGTGATCCACATGTGGAGCTGAGGGTGCGGCAATGGAGGTCACAAGCCCGTGACCGGCGGGTTTGGAAGTGGAATTCGCGGCCGGGTTCTTCCGAGATCCGCGGTCACTATCACTGTTTGACAATATGGCCCGTAAAGGCAAAGCGCCTCCAAGAGTGCTTCGTTACTAAATTTCTGGCTTCAGTCTGCAGGTAAAGGTCGTCGAGCAAGTCCCGCCCAATGAAGCCAGACAGGGCCTATCCAATGTTCAAGCAACTGGCCCTCCCACCAGCGGCCAAGCTAAGTCTTTTATATTCAATGCAGAAGCTATAAGGTCCTAGAACCAAGTGAATGCGGATGTAACCAATTGTTACGCTTCAAGTAGGCCAGTCTTGCTAGCGTTTGTGCAGAGAGAAGGGATGCCTGCCAAGTTCGAAGGAGCGAAGTGTGGCTTATTTTTGCAAGGTTAGGTTGACTGGGACGGTGCCGCCTTCGCTCGCCTGAACGGTGCGTTTTGCGGGCTGGTACCCATCGAGCTTGAGGGTAATCGTATGCAAGCCCGAAGGTATTTGAATCCGCGAGGGAGTGAACTGCCCGGAGGAGTTTCCGTCCACGATGATTTCCGCGCCCTTGGGATTGCTGTTCACTTGGGCCCATGCTACGCGGGTGGCGGAGCGTTCCGTCAACTCGATGTTGAGCGGGGTCTGGATGTCTTTTACCTGGATGCTCCCCGAGTAGGGCTCGTAGCCTTGCAGCCGCAACACCAGGTTGTATTGTCCCGGTGCGAGCGGAAGAACGACAGGGGTCTGTCCGGCCTGTTTGGCTCCGTTAATAAAAACGTCCGCTCCCGGCGGCTGGGTGCTGATGAAGATGCCCTTGGCCAGCGATTCGAGCTTGATCTTCTGGTCCTGGGCTTCGCCGCCCTTGATCTGCAGCGCTGTCTGAACGGGTTGGTAACCTTCCTTTTTTACTTCCAGACTGTAGCTCTCCGGCCTGAGGTTGTTGAAGCTGCAGGGTGTCTCGCACCTGCTCAGGACTTGGCCGGCTGGTCCGTGGAGCAGCGCGGTTGCGCCAATCACGTCCGTGACTACGTGAATCGCGCCGCGCCCTGCCGCGGGAACCGGATGGCTGCTGTCGTCGGAGCCGTCTGCTGCACTCACTGGTGCATCGTCGTATTCAATGTGATCGATAAGGTGAACGCTGGCCGGGGCGTTGCGCAAGAATTTCAAAAGCTCTCCGTGTTCAGACGGGCGGAGTTTCCCAGCCAGAGTCAGCGTGCTGCCAGTTCCTTGAACCCTCGCGCGTCCGGCAAATCCCTTTTCGGAGATGGCTTCTTCGATGCGGCCTTTATACTCCGCCGCTTTGGGAGTGAGTAAGTTTTCCGGCTTCTTCGGAGCGGCTTTTTCAGAAACGGGATCTACGGGCTTCGGATCCGCGTTTGTATCCGCCGTGCCGGGTGCAGCTTCATTGGAACCTTGAGAAGCGTCAATGGCCGGAGGGTTCGCCCCGGAACTGTCCGGAGTGGTTCCCGTTGCGGCGCCCGCGGATTTGCCGGATTGGCTCTCTTTAACCTGGGAGTTGTGCAACGCACGCGCGGCCTCGAAAACAGGCTTCATCTTATTTGCGCCGTACACAATCACTGCGAGGAGCAGAAGCGCCGCGAAAATCGTGCCGACAATGCTCTTTTTCTTGGGCGGCTCAACGGGCTCGGGGGGAGGCGCGATGGTTCCGGTGCGGCGCACAACCGGGGTCTGCCCGGGCGAAGCGGCGCGCGCACTGAGAGAGCGAGCCGTGGCGATAACGGTGGGGTCATCTTCTACTGGATTGTGGCCCACAAGTCCGCGCCCACCAGCGTTGCCGGTTGCAATGGTTGCCGCAGGCGAGCTCCCACCCATCACCATCGTCGAATTGGGATTCCCCCCGGCGGCGCCTTGCGCGCGGTAATTCCGCAAGTCCTCGAGCATTTCCCGGCAGCTCTGATAGCGTTGTTCAGGCTCTTTCGCCAGGGCTTTCATCACTACGGCGCTGATTCCGGGATGAATCGAGGGATCAATCTGACGCGGCGGAACGGGTTCCTCGTTGACAATTTTGTAGATGACCGTGGTGATGTTCTGTCCCGGGAAAGGCTTTTCGCCGGTAACCATTTCATAGAGCATGACGCCGAGCGAAAAAATATCGCTGCGGCCATCCACCGCGCGGCCCTTCACCTGTTCGGGAGACATATAACTGGGCGTGCCCATAACGTGCGAGGTCTGCTGCGCGGCGCCAAACTGAAGAATCTTAGCGGTGCCGAAGTCGGTAATTTTGACGGTGTCGTCGGCAGTGAGCATCAAGTTGGCGGGCTTAATGTCGCGGTGAACGACGTTGCGTTCATGGGCGAACTGCAAAGCGTTGCAGGTTTGATCCAGGATGCGCAGGGTGCGGGGCAGAGGGAAAGAGTGTCCGCCATCCAGAAGAGCCTGGAGGCTCTTGCCTTCCACCAATTCCATGGTGATGTAGTAGAGACCATCTTCTTCGCCGGCGTCGAAGACCACCACGATATTGGGGTGAGTGAGCAGGCCGGCGGCGCGTGCTTCGGTCTGGAACCGCGCCAGGAGTTCGTCATGCTTCAGGCCGGTACCTTCTTCGCTTAGCCGTATCGTTTTTACTGCGACGGTGCGGCCAATAACCGGGTCGACGGCCTTGTACACAATACCCATGGCGCCGCGGCCAAGTTCGCCCACGATTTCGTACCTTCCGGCTTTGGTTACCGTTTCCATCTGCAAGCGAGCGCTGGTTCAACGAAGCGCGTCGCAAAATTCCCTAGATTTGCCAGGGCAGACTTCGTCCCGTCAGGTCGAGGGCTAAGGGCCTGTGCTTCTGGATCTAATTATTTCTTTCGCCTGACGTTCTTAGCGGACACGCATCCGCGGACACCCGGGCGCCCTATTAGCACGGTAACCAGCGGAATTTAAGCAGGTCAACGCTACTGGGGTACCAGTGTTTCGCACTCGATACCGGACGAAGGTGCTGGGTTTTGCTTCTCACGAATAAGAAGCCAACTGCAGGATGCGAAGGCCGCGTACCGCCGGGAGTTCCCGATCATTAGTGAGAAGAGTGCCGCAGCCGGCCCCCAATGCCGCAACAAGTTGAAGTGCGTCGGGCGTTTTGGCGCCAGTGGCGGCTCTTAACTGTGCGGCCGCGCGCAGATGCACGCGCGAAATCTCCGCAATCTCGACGCCTCGGCTGGCAGTAAGGAGAGCTTCATAACGTTCAGCGAGAAGACGATCTCCGGAACGGTAGGGAACGACCAAGACCTCCAACAGAGTAAGGGCCGACGTAACCAACACCCTGCGCCCTTTGTCAACTTCTTGGAAAAGGGGTTCGAGGAGGGGAAGAAAGCGCGGATGTTCTTCGATGAAGTAAATGAAGATGGCCGTGTCGACGCCCAAAGGGCCACGGCCCAGATCGGCCATCAATCCCATGATCTTCGTTCACGCTCAATATGTTTCGACGCATCAACTCCTTTCCAAAGCGCCTTGCCCAAACCCTTAAGATCGAGGATAGACAGAGGCTTCGGCGCTTCCAACGCATTGCTAAGAAGGTGGGTAACCTCCTGGGTAATTGATCGGTGCTGGCGTTTGGCCTGAGCTCGAAGCTTCCTGTAGAGGTTGTCGGGAAGATTCTTGATATTCAGAATCGCCACTATGATCCTCCTGAATGCCTCCATTATGGAGGAATCGGTCAGCCCAGGTCAAGACCA
>QHYL01000071.1 GCA_003224105.1 Acidobacteriota bacterium
TCCTCGCCAGCGTGTTCACTCTCATCGACGCGACCGTCCAGAATTATCAGCAGCGCGGCTTCAAGAATTTAATGGTGTCCTTTGGCTGCACCGGCGGACAGCATCGCTCCGTCTACCTCGCTGAACAGCTCGCCAAGCATCTGCGCGGCCGCAGCGGCGTGGAAGTCGTTGTCCGCCACATCGAACTCGAGCAGCTGGGCATGCTCCACGCCGTCGTGGGCCATCTCGCCAAATGAAGATTCTGCTCCGTCCTGTCGGTGATTCCGTCTTCATAGGGGCCGCTTTCCGAAGCGGACCGCTGCGGCGTAAAACTCGCCCGGTGGCCGCAGTTGGCCCCGCGTTTCCCTCCATTTGTCATTTCGAGTGGAGCGGCCCGACTTTTTTCTCACCGGTTCGCTCCTGCGAACCGGTCGGCCCGCGAAGCGAGAAATCTCTCTTAGTCTTCATTCCGTCCCTCTGCGTCCTCTGTGCTCTTGCCCTCTGTGCTCTCTGTGTTAATTCTTGTCTTCGCTCGCCACTCGCCACTCGCCACTCGCCACTGGTTCTCTCATGAAAGCTATGATCCTCGCCGCCGGCCTCGGCACCCGTCTGCGTCCCCTCACCGACTCACGCCCTAAAGCCCTTGTCGAGATCAATGGCCGCACGCTCCTCGAAATCACTCTCACGCGCCTTCGCGCTTTTGGCGTCAACGAAGTTATCGTCAACGTCCATCATTTTGCCGACGTGGTCGCCGGCTACCTTAAATCTCACAACAATTTCGGCATGCGCATCGAAATCTCCCGCGAAGACGATCTTTTGCTCGATACTGGCGGCGGCCTCAAAAAAGCCTCCTGGTTTTTCTTAGAAAGGGCTAGCCACTCGCCACTCGCCAGCGGTCACTCATTTACCGATCCCTTCCTCCTTCACAACGTGGACGTCATCAGCAACATCGACCTTAATCGCATGCTCCAATTCCACATGGAACACAGCGCCCTCGCCACCCTCGCCGTCCAATCCCGCGCCTCCTCCCGCCTCCTCCTCTTTAATGACCAGCTCCAACTCGTCGGCCGCGCCGCTCCTGACGAAAAAACCAGTAGCACAGCAATGGGAAAGCGTGTCATCCCGGGTTCCCCTCCTGCCATCCCAAACGAAGTGAAGGATCCTGGCAAGGGGTCAGCCCAACCGAAAAACGATCAAGCTGCGCACCCTTCTCGTTATGAAAACTCGCCACTCGCCACTCGCCACTCGCCACTTCCTCTCGCCTTCTCTGGCATTCACGTCATCTCCCCCCGCCTCCTCCCCATGCTCACCGAAGAAGGCGTCTTCTCCGTCATCGACTCCTATCTCCGCCTTGCCGCCCAGGGCGAAAAAATCCTTGCCTTCCGCGCCGACCAATACTACTGGCGCGACCTCGGCCGCCCCGCCGACCTTTCCCAAGCCGCCCTCGACTTCCGGCAGCGAGTCATCGAATAGGGCACTGCCTTTACGCTTGACGTAACACATAATTCATGCCATTTTAGGTTAGTGATTGTCAGCTATCGGGACGGTAGGACCAGAAATTTCGCCTCCGGCAAACGCGTCAAGGCTTTTTCTGGATTTGAGCGTTCCGCGCGCCTGAAGCTTGACCGTCTCGAGGCGGCCACCTCTCTCAGAGACTTGTCCGCTCTCCCCGGCAATCGCTTTGAAGCCTTGCTGGGCGACCGCAAGGGGCTATACAGCATTCGCATTAACGATCAATGGCGAATCTGCTTCGAGTGGCCCGGCGGTTCGCTCGGACCATCGAGCGTCGAGATTGTTGACTATCACTAGGAGACCCGCTATGGCCGTCACTATTATTCATCCGGGTGAACAGCTCGCCGAAGAACTCGAAGCGCTCGATATGAGCGCCGCGGAACTCGCGCGAAAGCTCGGTGTGCCCACCAATCGCATCACGCAAATCTTGCATGGTACACGCTCCGTTACGGGCGACACCGCTCTGCGCCTCGCTCATTTCTTCGGCACTAGCCCGCAGTTTTGGCTCAATCTGCAAAACCTCTACGACTTGCGCCTCGCCCAAAAAAAAGCTGGCAAGTCCGTTAAAGCCCTGCCCAAGCTGAAACGCCGCGAACTCGTCCACGCTTAATGCCGGTCCAGGGGCACGGCCGTTCCTGGGTCCAATCCCATGTCGGCGATCCGACTCCGGAACGCGGCGGACGCTCGCTTCGAGTCCGCCAAGCAGTTCGGCGCAGACAAAGGAATGCCCGTAAGCGTGCTCATTTGATCGCAGCGGCAGAATCGCCGATGTGCATCCCGGCATGGTGGACAAAGCCGCCTTCGAGCGCGAGATCCAGTCCCTCCTCAAGGAGAGCCCGAAAAACACCTTTCCGATAACTTACCAGGCGTTAGCTATTCCCGTCATTCATCGAGTGAATAGCCAGACAAACTGTATTGTCCAAGCCAGAGCCGATGTCACGACGCAGACTGTTAAGTAGACACGCAATCTAGCCCGCTCTGCAAGGCGGCTTGGCCGAAAAATCAGGACCCCGAAGGCGAAGGGCGCCGGAATCACAGGAATCGCAAAGATTGCATACAAGTTTGGTCTGGTCCCGAGTAAAACCAAGCTGGCGGTTGCAAACAGTCCGACTAATGCCAGTAAACGCACGCGGGTCGAGTTAAACGGAGAATTCAGCGCCAAGAATTTCATGCCAGTAAGATAGAGCACAGCGACTGCAATCATTAGTCCTTCGGGCCATAGCAGCGTTACCGAATTGGCAAGAGCAACCATCTGTTTCACTTCGCTGGCGCCGCCGCCGTCGCGAATCCCAGTGCTTGCATCACCGCATCGTGCAAATCGCGACGCACTTGCTGAATCTTTTGATTCTCGCGTGTCGGATGCACGCGATTCGTCAGGAACACCACGAACAGTTGCCGGTCGGGATCGATCCAAATCGAGGTTCCCGTGAATCCCGTGTGCCCGAAGCTATGCTCTGAAAAATAATGTCCGCTCAACCCGCCGGGCGTCGGCACGGCCCAGCCGAGCGTTCGCGTCCCGCCCGAAAGCTGCTGAGGAGTGGTGAACTGCGCCACTGTCGCACGCCGCAAAATGCGCTGGTGCGCGTACACGCCGCCGTTCAGCAGCATCTGGCAAAACGCCGCCAGGTCCGGCGCGGTGCTGAAAACCCCCGCGTGCCCCGAAACGCCGCCAATCGCAAACGCGTTTTCGTCATGCACTTCGCCTTGGATCAGCCGGTGCCGGTATTGGTTGTCGATCTCCGTTGGCGCAATCGTCGGCCAGAGTTTTTTCGGCGGCTTGTACATCGAGTCCTTCATCCCAAGCGGCGAGAAAATAAAATTGTTCGCCAAGTCATCGAGCTTTCTTCCCGTCAATCGTTCGATAATCTCCGCCACCAAAATAATTCCCAGGTCCGAATAGATTTCCTTCGTTCCCGGCTCGTACTCGAGCGGCTCCGCGAAGATCTTCGTCAGCGTGTCCTGCTTGTTCTTCGACGTGCGCCAATATTCCTTGAACGGCGGCAATCCCGAAGTGTGCGTCAGCAAATGCCGCACCGTCACGCGATGCCTCCATTCCGGCTGCGGCCCGCTGGCCCACTCCGGCAAATACCGCTCGATTTTCGCGTCCAAATCGAGCGGCACCGCGAAATCGCCTTCTACCAGTTTCGCCACAAGCGTGGTCGTGGCCACGACCTTCGTCAGGGAAGCGATGTCATACATCGTCGTCGGCTTGACGGCTGGCGACTTCGCGTCGTAACTCAATCTTCCAAACGCGTGAACGGCAGCCTTCCCGCGGAGTCCCACGGCGAGCGTCGCTCCAGGGAACGCTTTGTCTTTTAACCCTTTCTCGATTACCTCGTACGCGGGCCGCAATTGCGAATCTTCGCGCGCATCCATCGGCTGCACCGTCATCGGGTTCGCCGGCACTTCGATTCCAAATCCCGCCTTCAAGTTCACGCCCGGCACCGTCACGGGCAAATGCCCGCGCACGGGAATTTCTCCAAACAGCGCGCGCGCCACGGAAATTTGCGCAACATCGCTGATACCAAATGCGGCGAGCCACGCCTCCGCTTGCGGGAATCTCTCGATCAAATAGGGACTCCCCAGTCCGACGGTAATGACGGGTTTCCCGGCTTTGTAGACCTGTTCCGCCAGCGCCGCCTGCTCCGCTGGCACATCCACATTTCCTTTGCGATCGCTCACACGCACAAAGAACGCAATAATTGCGACATCGTAAGAATCCGGCGACGGGAGCTTCAGAATGCCGGCATTCACAAATCGCGTGTCCGCGCGAAGCGTGGTAACCGAATCGAAGCGCGACCGCAATTCGCGCTCGAGGTCTTCTCCGGGATAGGGCTCTGGATCCGCATAGAACGCCAGCACCAGTGCCCGCGAAGCCTTCGTTCCATCGAGCGGCAAGAGGTGCGGCGTGTCTCGCAGCAGCGTCACGCCGCGGTCCGAAATGTCCTGCGCTTCTTTTTGCCACGCGACGCTGCCAAATTTGTGATTCAGCGCATTTACATCTACGAGCCGGCTTGTATTCAGTCCGAGGCGCGCTTTCGCCCGCAGGATGCGCCGAACCGATTCATCCAGCCGTTCCTTCGAGATCCTTCCTGACTTCACCGCCCCTTGCAGAGCTTCAAATGCCGCGTCCGGCACCGGCGACATCAGTACGCAATCCACTCCCGCCGCCACGGCGCGCACCGCGGCTTCTCCCGGCGCATAACGCACGGTGATGCCGCCCATCTCCATCGCATCGGTAACAATCAGGCCGTGGTATCCAAGTTCATTGCGCAACAAGCCGGTAAGAATGTTGTGTGACAAAGTTGCGGGTGTGTTCGGATCGGGTTCGATCGCAGGGACAGAGAGGTGTCCCGTCATAACGCTGCTCACGCCGGAGGAGATTGCCGCGCGAAAGGGAACAAGCTCCAGATGTTCCAGGCGGTCGCGGTTCGCGTGAATCACCGGCAAATCAATGTGCGAATCGGCAGCCGTATCGCCGTGCCCCGGGAAATGCTTTGCCGTGGCCAGCCCGCCGTTGTCTTCGACGCCTTTCACAAACGCAGAAACAAATTCTGCGACGCGCTGGGGATTCTCTCCGAACGACCGCGTGTTGATGATCGGATTTCCGGGGTTATTGTTCACATCAGAATCCGGCGCGTAAACCCAATGCACACCGGTGGCGCGCGCTTCGAGCGCGGTAATTTTACCCATAGTATACGCGTCTTTGGGATCGCCAGCAGCGGCCAGGGCCATCGCGGTGGGAAAGGAAGTTCCTTCGTCGTAACGCATAGCAGTGCCACGTTCGAAATCGGCGCCAATCAGCAATGGGAGTTTGGATTTCGACTGTAACTGATTGGCAAGGACAGCGCTCGGGTACGCCTGACTCTTTACGATCCCCAGCGGCGAGCCATGTGTGATGACGATGAACCCGCCGACATGCAAATCCTGAACATCATGCAGGAGCTGTTTGTAAGTGTCCGAGTCGGTGGCCGTGAGACTTCCGTGGTACGTGGTGAAGAGAAGCTGCCCAATCTTTTCGTCTACAGTCATTTTGCGCAGTGTGGACTCAACCCAGGCGCTAGCGGCAGGCGACATACTCTTCGCCGCACTTTTGGAGCCGGCACTGGTCTTTGGTGCGGCAGGTGTTTTCTCGTTTGGAGTGTTGCTTTGGCTGCGAGCTTTTTGGGCCATAAGGATGAGCAATAAGACCGGAATCAAGAACAGAAAGCGGACGCGGCGTCCTTCCATCAGTTACAATCCCTCCGCGCAGCCCGCAGTCTGCATTTATTCATAGCACACGCACAACGTGTCCTCAACGCAGCCGGGGTGGGCGCGTTCCAGAATATCATTGTATTGTTTTTGCGCAGGAGGAACGATTGATCGCCACCAAACGCGCCCTTGTCACACTCACTTCATTTACTTTGGTCTTCTTATTGCTCATTTCCGGCGCGTTACATGCGCGGTCGTCTCCGAAGCGTTCCGGACACGCGGCCCGCGTGCAGACAGGCCTCGACGTTCTTGAAGCCGAGAAGTTTGCGCCGCTGCGGGGCAAGCGCATAGGCTTGATTACCAATCACACCGGAGTGGATTCGCAGGGCCGCAAGAACATAGACGTTCTGGCAAAGTCGCCGGGTGTGACGCTTGTCGCGCTTTTCAGCCCGGAGCACGGGCTCGCGGGCCGCGCCGATGAGAAAGTCACCTCGACGAAAGATCCCACGACGAGTCTTCCCGTTTATAGCTTGTACGGTGACACGCGCAGGCCGACGGACGAAATGTTGCAGGGAATCGACGCGCTGGTCTTTGATATTCAGGACGCCGGCGTGCGCTTCTACACCTACACCGTGACGATGGCGTATTGCTTGGAGGAAGCCGCGAAGCACAAGATTTCCTTCTTTGTCTTGGATCGCCCGAATCCAATGGGAGGCGAAATCGTCGAAGGGCCGATGCTCGATCCCGACAAAACCAGCTTTGTAGCCTATTTTCCTTTGCCGGTGCGCTACGGACTGACCATCGGGGAACTGGCGCAGTTTTTCAACGCGGAGAATCATATTGGAGCTGATCTCCATGTCATCACCATGCGAAACTGGCACCGCAATTATTTTTTTGAAAGCACTGGCATCAAGTGGATTCCTCCTTCGCCCGCACTTCGTACTGCGAAGGGCTCGATACTTTACCCGGGGATCGAAATTCTGCAGGCCTCCGGCGTTTCGGTGGGGCGAGGCACGCAGATACCATTCGAGCAGTTTGGGGCTCCGTGGATGAACGGCGAGGATGTGGCATTGGCGCTGAACGCGCGCAATCTGCCCGGACTGCGTTTTGTATCGCAGTCCTTCATTCCCGTCGGGGGGCCTTACAGCGGGCAGCGTTGCAACGGAGTGTCCATCCGGGTTGCCGACCGCTTCGCGGCGCGTTCCCTGCGTCTGGGGCTGGAAATCGCGGAAATTCTCCAGAAGCTGTATCCCAAGGACTTTGATACCGCCAAGCTCGTCGGCCTCGTCGGGAACGCGGATACAGTGCAGCAGGTTCAAAACGGCGTCCCTCCGGAAAAGATCATTGCCAGTTGGTCGGAGTCGCTAGCGGCGTTCGATCAAGTGCGCCGCAAGTATTTTCTGTATAAGTAGTTACAGGCGTCGCGGCAAATCTCGGGAACCGTTGAGTTGCCACGAACCATAAGAGCGTTGCGGCGCAGGTACAAGGGAGTTAATATAATTCACTAAACCGCCGCTTCTTACGAATGGAGACAGGGGAGGCATAGACTTATGTCATACGATGAGGCGATGAAGCTGGCTTCCAGGGACGAAGCTTTTAAAGCCACAATATACGCAATGAATTCCTTGCTCATTCACAAGGGGATTTACACGCAAGATGAGTTTCAATATCTCTTTGTGGAGTGGGTGAAGAAAGAAGAAGTCAAGAAGGCGCGCGCCAGGGGAGTCAATCGCCCCGAGGCGGCTTTCGCTTAGGATCGATCTCGTGCCAGCGTGGGTGTTGGCAGAGAGGCCGCTTGCCGCAATGATTGCCTATATCACACCGCACACAGTCGCAGTTACAAGCGGGAGGAGGTTGGCTTTTCTCCTTCTTGGGTCTCGGCATACAGGCAGCTTTTATGTCCTGATTGAAGACGTGAAGTTATACTAACCAATGAGGTTGTGTCAAACACGCAGTCCAGGTTCAATACCCAGATGAGTTGATTCAATATGATGCGCATTGTTTCACTACTGCCGTCGGCAACCGAGATTCTGTTTGCGCTCGGCTTGGACCGCGAAATCGTTGGCGTCAGCCACGAATGCGATTTCCCGCTACAGGCCCGCACCAAGCCAGTCGTCATTCATTCGCGCTTGCCCCATGGCGCTGCCCCAGCCGAAATCGACCGATTAGTGCGCGAATATGTTGCTCGTGGAGAGAGTTTGTACGCCGTGGACGCGCAAAAGCTGGAAGAGCTCCATCCCGATCTAATCATCACGCAGGACTTGTGCCACGTTTGCGCAGCGTCGCCCGATGACCTCGCAACAGCGCTCGCGCATTTTAACCGGCGCCCGGAAGTGCTCTGCCTGAACCCGCAGGATTTGGGTGATGTGTGGCGCGACATCCTTCTGGTTGGGGAAGCAACCTGCCGCGGCACGCAAGCAGAGCGGCTTGTGGACGAGATTGGCCAGCGGCAGGGAGCTTTGGAGCAGCAGTTGGATTCCTCAGCCG
>QHYL01000070.1 GCA_003224105.1 Acidobacteriota bacterium
TTGAGCTGCCCACGCTCCTCGGCGCGTTCCAAAGCATGCTCGCTTCAGAAAAGCTGCAAAGCATCGCCTCCGAAGCCGACAATCTCATTGTCCGCATCTTCAGTTTTTCGTTTCACCACGAACTGCCCAAGGACGAAACCGGTAATGGCGGCGGCTTCGCCTTCGATGGCCGCGGCCTACCGAACCCGGGCAGGGAAGAACGCTTCAAATCGCTCACTG
>QHYL01000072.1 GCA_003224105.1 Acidobacteriota bacterium
GCAATTGACGGTTTCCTTTCTCGCGCGCACTCAGCGAATGCACGTCTACCTCGTGGCGCATCTCGAGCGCGCTTTTGGCCGGCCCGTCCAGGTGGAGACTTTTGGTGCGCGCATTTTTCCAAACCCACAGCTTTTCGCCAACGGGGTCACGGTGGGTGAGGATCCTGCCTTTGGCTACGAGTACTTTCTTCGCGCGGAGCATCTGAGCGCGGGGCTGCGATGGACTGGTCTGCTACGCGGTCATTTTGAATTTGGGACCCTGTCTTTCAGCAGGCCGAGCCTCACCCTGGTTCGCAATTATCAGGGCCAGTGGAACTTGGAACGCTGGCTTCCCCCCGCGAAAACTGCTTCTACGCAGAACTCAGCCATTTACGGGCCGCCCTCCCCGGCTCCTCCAGTAAATCACCTCCAACGAATCTTGTTCGATGAAGGGCGCATCAATTTCAAAATTCAGCGAGACAAGCTCCCATTCGCTTTCACCGGAGTTTTTGGGAGTTTCGAGCAAGTCTCTCCAGGTCGCTGGCAACTGCAACTGGAGGCACAGCCTTGGCGCAGCGGTGTACTTCTGCAATCCACGGGGACTATTCGTGTGCGAGGAGATTTGGCGGGCACTTCCGCTCGCCTCCAGCCGGCGCAAATCACATTGCACTGGAGTGAGGGTTCTCTGGCGGACGTCTTCCGCATTCTGCATGGTCAGGATTACGGTGTCCGCGGGCTATTCACACTGGAGGGCACTGCGAAAAGCGATGGAGTTGCGCACGATGCCTTGGGTGAATGGACCTACTCCGTTCAAGCGCATGCGCGGCAAATTCACCGATGGGATTTGACTGAACGCGCCGACAATCCCGCGTTGAATGTGA
>QHYL01000073.1 GCA_003224105.1 Acidobacteriota bacterium
AACGGAATTGCGCCTGGATTCCATGGGTGTTCAGGCCTCGGACCTGCTCGCTTGGTACCGCGCGTTCCATTCGGATGTAGCTGAGGGCATCACGGCCGACCCTTATTTTACGGGCGGAATGATTTTGCGCGGCTGGCCGCTTTCTATCGAATCCGCGGCGCTTTCCAGCAACGGCGGCACTGTCAGAGTACCGGGCTTTGCCGAGTCTGTTCGAATCGGCTCCGTGAACGGCGGCCTCGAGCGATCCAATCTTGTGATTGGCCCCGTGCGCGTCGCCCTGGGCGGAGATGCCCGCGAGGTCATCGCTCCGAAACGCCGCCGCGTTGCGTTGGCGATGGAAAACGCCGCGGATTTGACTTTTACCCAGGACTTAAAGACCCACGCCGGGAACCTCAGTGTTGAGGGAAACATTTCCAAGGTCGAAGATTTTCTGAAGCTAGCCGCGTCCCTCGGACGGCAGGTAAATCACGGTTGGGAGCTTACGGGCCAGGCCACTGCGGTCACGCAATGGACCTGGAAGGAACCCTTCAAAGGACATTGGAATGGCACGGTCGCGATCAATCGAGGCGCGCTGACCATTGCCGGTCTGAACCAGCCACTCAGCCTCGCGGAAGCACGCCTAAATTGGAACCATGGACAACCCTCTACGCGTCTGCTGAGAGTGGAAGGGTTTGGGGGCAATTGGCAGGGAAGCGTCGAAGAGAACCACAAAGCGGACGACGATACCCCGCGGAGCTGGAAATTCGATCTGATCGTGGACCACCTGAATGCCACCGAGTTGGATCGTTGGGTGGGCCCGCGCGCACGCCCAAGCTGGCTTCAGCGGCTGCTCCATTCGTTTTCGGGGGATGCCGCTCCAGCGACGCCTGCAAGCGAACTCGTGCGGCGCGTCGATGCCGAAGGGCATCTTCGCATCGGCCGCTTGACCATTGAAAAACTGAGGCTGGACAATGTCGTGGCGCAGGGATCTCTGCGTGATCTCAAGCTGAATGTGCGGCAATCGACAGCCGAATGGGCTGGAGGCCGCGTGCGGGCAAAAATCAACGCCGGCTTCCTGCCGCATCCGGTTTATGACGTTAACGCGGATCTCGACCGCGTCAGCCTTGCGAAACTGCCGGGAACCGGGCGGCTGGGGGACCGGTTGAACGGCTCGGCATCTGGAAGTCTGCAGTTAAAGACCACCGGAGTTGGCCGCGAAGAATTGCTCAAAAATCTCGACGGCAGCGGCGTTGTGAACCTGAAAAAAGTGGAACTTCGTGGCTGGGATCTGCCGGCTAGCGTTGCGGACGGTGCTACTCGCCCCGGAGTTTCCCGCTGGCCCGTTGGTGAATGCGCTTTCCTGATCCGGAATCGCAGTGTGGTCCTGCAATGGCTGCAACTGAATGACCCGCGTGAGCAAACCTCCGTGGAAGGCACGTTGAGTTTTGGCTCAGATGCGGACCTGAGCGTTTCCACGCAATCGCGGGACACGGCCAAAGTGCAACCTAAGAAAGCCTCCGCCAAGGGACATGTGTTAAAAATCTCCGGGCCGCTCGATGAGCTGCGCGTGACCGTGGAAAAAACTCCGGCGCCACCCCAAGTGGTGAACTAGGTTTTCTAGGCCATTCGTTTTGCTGTGTGCGATTTCCATCAGTTTCAAAAGGAGGAGTGGATGAAGCGTTATGCCTTGGGTGTGGCCCTGGGTGCTTTTGTTTTTTGCACGAGCGCCGGCGCGCAGAAACCGTTCACGCTGGAACAGATTTTGAGCGCTCCGTTTCCGTCTGATTTGACCGCTTCAAAAAACAGCAGTCGCGTGGGCTGGGTTTTCGATCAACAAGGCAAGCGAAACATCTGGGCTGCCGAGGCTCCCGCCTTTGCGGTGCGCCAACTCACCGAATATAGCGAAGACGACGGTCAGGAGCTCTCCGAACTGCGCTTCTCCTCGGACGCCAATGCTCTTGTATACGTCCGCGGCGGCGGTAAGAATTCGGCGGGACAAGTGCCAAATCCCACCAGCAATCCCGCAGGCGCAGAACAAGCCGTTTGGGCTATTGCGTGGACAGGCGGCGAGCCTAAACGAATCGATGCCGGGCATTCGCCTGATATTTCGTCGCGCGGAACCATCGCTTACGTCAAGGACGGCCAGGTCTGGCTTGCTCCTCTGGATGGCCCCGAGAAGCCGCACCAGCTCGTCGTGCGCGGCCAGAATTTCGAGCCGCATTGGTCACCTGACGGTAGCAATCTCGCTTTCGTTTCCGCGCGCGGCGATCACAGTTTCATCGGCATCTACGACGTTGCCGCGAAATCCATTTCTTTCATTTCACCCACCGTGGATTCCGACGGCAGCTTTGTCTGGTCACTCGACGGCAAGCGCATCGCGTTTGTGCGCCAGCCGGCGGAGAAGCGCGATGCCCCACAAGGTTACTTCATTGCTCCGGACAAGCCGCACCCCTGGGCCATTTGGGTTGCCGACGCAACCGCAGGCGCCGCAAAAGAAATCTGGCGCAGCAGCGCCACAGCGCAAGGTTCGTTTCCCTTTATGGCGGAAGACACCGGCGGTGGCGTCCTGAATTGGGCTGCCGACAATCAAATCGTGATGGCCTCAGAAGAAGACGGCTGGCAGCATCTGTACGCTCTCTCCGCCGACGGCGGGGCGCCCAAACTCCTCACACCCGGCAACTGTGAAGTCGAGCAGTGGTCCTTCACGGCCGACAAGAAAACGGTTCTGTTCAATTCCAATTGCGACGACGTGGAACGGCGTCATATCTGGACCGTTCCCGTTGTAGGCGGCCGCCCTGCGCAGCTCACTTTCGGAAAAGGAGTGGAATGGAGCCCCGTGGCGCTCAGCGATGGTCGCACTCTCGCCTATATCGGCTCGGAAGCCGCCAGCCCCGCCAAACCTTTCGCAACCGCTTTGGCATCCGGCCACTCTTCCACTGCGCTTGCTCCCGAGACTTGGCCCAAGGATTTTCCCTCCGACAGACTTGTCACTCCCCAGCAAGCCATCTTCAAATCTACTGACGGCCTCGAAATCCACGGCCAGCTCTTTGTTCCCGTGGGCGCAAAGCCAGGCGAAAAGCGTCCCGCGCTGATTTTTCTTCACGGTGGCCCGATTCGCCAGATGCTTCTCGGCTGGCACTACATGTACTACTACTCGAATTCCTACGCCATGAATCAATATCTCGCGAGCCGCGGCTATATCGTTCTCGCGCTCAATTACCGCAGCGGCATAGGTTACGGCCGTGCGTTCCGTGAAGCTCCCGGCCGCGCCGGACGTGGCGCGACGGAATACCAGGATGTCGTCGCCGCTGGAAAATTCCTGCAAAGCCGCCCCGACGTCGACCCCAAGCGCATCGGTCTCTGGGGCGGAAGCTACGGCGGCTATCTCACGGCGCTCGGCCTCGGACGCAACTCGGATCTCTTCGCCGCTGGCGTCGATTTTCACGGCGTGCACGATTGGCCCACCGACAACTGGGACGGAAAAAACATCCCCGCCGAACTTACCAAACTGGCTCACGACTCTTCTCCGGTCACCGCGGTGGACACCTGGAAGTCCCCTGTCCTTTTCATCCACGGCGACGACGATCGTAACGTCTATTTCACGCAGACCGTGGACCTCACCGCGCGCCTTCGCGAAAAGGGCGTCGAAATCGAACAGCTCATCTTCCCCGACGAGATTCACGATTTCCTTCTGCACCGCGACTGGCTGGCTGCCTATCATGCCGCGAGCGACTACTTCGACCGCCGCCTGAAGTCGCCGGCAAAGTAGAATCTGTTTCGGCGAAGGCTTCTCGCGAAGGATTCTTCGCGCTATCCTCGTTGTGCGCGGTGATGTCGTCCACCATCCGATGAAACGTAAATTTATCCTCGTATGTGGCATGCTCCTTTTTGCCGCTGCCATCGCGCCTTCGCGCGACGAACGCGTCAGTTTCCTCCCCAGGTTGCAGCCTGGCCAGGCGCTCACGTATCTCGTCCGCTTCCGCAGCGACAAAAACGTCAAGACCGAAAGCACCCTTGTCATCCCCCTTGCACCCACGGCCTCGCAGGGCGACACACGAGCGTTGTTGCGCTTACAAATCTTGGATGTGCAACAAACGGGCGTCCGGCTGGTGGTTCGTGCCCGAAGCGAGTTTCTTGGCTCCGATACCGGCGGGCCGGCATCGAAAAACACTTCGCAGAAGAAAGAATCTCTCCAGCAACCGCTCAGACCAGAAGGGAAGCCAGTCGAGTTCACCATTTCTCCCGAGGGCTTCGCGGAAAAAATCATCGGTCTCGACGCACTCACTTCCAATCAGCAGCAAATCTGGCAGGAATGGTTGGCGCGGTTTGCCATGGCTTGGGCGCTTCCCTCGCCAAGCGCAAAAATCGGCGACAAATGGAAAACCGACCAGCCCGAGTCGGCGCCCTCGCCGATAGCGGCGCTGAGTTGGGTGCGCGATTCCACTTACGTCCGTGACGAGCCTTGCGCCCCCGCGCAGCTCTCCGTTACCGGTGAAGTTACGCCCGCGAACGCCGCCGCGGACAATTGCGCCGTGCTTCTTACCACCGCGAAGCTCGTGCAAAAATCCTCGCCAAAGGACGCCACTCCCGAAGATTTCAAGCTCCACCAGTTGAAAACCATGGGTTTTGCCAAGGGCTCGAACGAAATCATTACTTACATTTCTCGTTCAACCGGCCTTGTAGTACGTGCCACCGAAGATGCCACCCAGCAAATGGATGTCGTCGTCGCCAAAGCCGATGGCTCCAACGGTGTGCGCTACAACGTGGACGCCAAGAGCCAACTGGAAGTCTTGCTTCTTACGCAGGTACCGCAAGCGCCGCCTCAGCGCTGAGCCATCGGCATCCCTGCGCGCGCTCCACAGAAAGACCGGCGGCTTGCCTGCGGGAGTATAATCTAAGTTTCTGCCAAGCCCGGCGAACCGGCAGGAGACCCTCTCGATGAAATTCAAGCTGCATAGCAACTACGAGCCCCGCGGCGATCAGCCTGCCGCCATCGATCAGCTCTACGGCGGCGTCGAGTCTGGCGAAAAGCATCAGGTGCTTCTCGGCGTCACCGGTTCCGGCAAAACATTTACGATGGCCAAACTCATTGAGCAATCCAATCGCCCCGCGCTCGTTCTCGCTCACAACAAAACGCTCGCCGCGCAGCTCTATCACGAGTTCAAATCCTTCTTCCCCGAAAACGCCGTCGAATATTTCGTCAGCTACTACGATTATTACCAGCCGGAAGCCTACGTCCCTTCCGCCGACCTTTACATTGACAAAGAAGCCACCATTAATGACGAGCTCGACAAGCTGCGCATGAGCGCAACGCGTTCGCTCTTCGAGCGCCGCGACGTTGTCATCGTCGCCTCCGTCTCCTGCATTTACGGTCTCGGCTCACCCGAAGCCTATTACGGCATGTTGGTCATGCTGGAAAAGGGCCACCAAACCTCGCGCGAAGCGCTCCTTCGCCGCTTCGTGGACATTCAATACGAGCGCAGCGAAGACCTGCGCCGCGGCACTTTCCGCGTTCGCGGCGACATGATTGAGATTTATCCCACTTACGAAGACCAGGCCTATCGCATCGAAATGTGGGGCGATCAGATTGACACTCTTCGGCAAATCGATCCTCTCACCGGCGAAGTTCGCGCCGGAAACGAAGATCTGTCCCGCGTTCCCATCTACCCGAAAACCCATTACGTCATGCCACAGGCTCAGCGCGACCGCGCCATCGTCGGAATTCAGGAAGAACTCGAGTGGTGGAAAAAGGAACTTGAGAAGCAGGGAAAATTTGTCGAAGCCCAGCGCGTCGTCCAGCGCACCCTCTTCGATATCGAAATGATGCGCACCATCGGCTATTGCCACGGCATCGAGAATTATTCACGCCATCTCAGCGGCCGCTTGCCCGGCGAGGCGCCGCCAACTCTTCTTGATTACGTCCCCCAGGACTATTTGCTCTTTATCGACGAGTCCCACCAGACCGTTCCGCAAGTCCGCGGCATGTTTCACGGCGACCGCTCGCGCAAGCAGACGCTGGTGGATTACGGTTTCCGCATGCCTTCTGCGCTCGACAATCGCCCGCTCACTTTCGAAGAATTCGAACACCGCATGAATCAGGTCGTCTACGTTTCCGCGACCCCCGGTCCGTACGAACTCACTCGGGCCGGCGGCGTGGTCGTCGAGCAAGTCATTCGCCCCACCGGCCTCGTCGATCCCGAAGTGGAAATTCGCCCGGTAAAGGGCCAGGTCGACGACCTCCTCGAGCAAATTCGCGTCCGCGCGGAGAAAAGTGAGCGCGTGCTGGTCACGACTCTGACGAAGCGAATGGCCGAAGATTTGTCCGAATATTTCACCGAAGTCGGTGTCCGCTGCCGCTATCTGCACTCCGAAGTCGAAACACTTGACCGCATCAAGATTTTGCGCGATTTGCGCCGCGGCGAGTTTGACGTGCTCATCGGAATCAATCTACTTCGCGAAGGATTAGATCTGCCCGAGGTTTCTCTCGTCGCCATCCTTGACGCCGACAAAGAAGGCTACCTCCGCAGCGCCACTTCTCTTATTCAATCGATCGGCCGCTGCGCTCGCCACATCGAAGGCCGCGCCATTCTCTACGCCGACCGCCGCACCGATTCCATGAATCAAGCCATCGATGAAACCAACCGCCGCCGCGCCAAGCAGATCGACTACAACGAGGAAAACAACATCACGCCGATGTCCATCATAAAGTCTGTGGACATGGAGCTCGCCCGCATCGTTGAAGCCGACTATGTCTCCGTCCCCTTGGACGACAAGACTCTCGACGCCGCGGCTGCCGGCGTCAAAAACGAACAACAACTTGCTGAATTGCTCCAGCAGCTCGACAAGCAAATGCGCGAAGCCGCCAAGAAATTCGAATTCGAACGCGCCGCCCAATTGCGCGACCGCATCCGCTCCCTGAAACAACGAGATCTCTCCGGTCTCTTCTCCACCCAGCACGAGCCTGCGCCAGCTCAGTCTGAACCAGCAGGCTAGTCCACTACAACCGTTTCCACTCTCCGTGATCTTCGGGCAAATCAGAAGGCACATACTGGTAGTGTCCGTCTGCCCGTACGCTCAGGACTTTTTGGGATGGTTCGTAAAGTAGCCATTGCCTGCTTTCGCTGTCGTGGGGCATGGTCTTCAGAATGCCACCAAGATCAAACTTAAACATGCAACTGGCTTTTCGGACCGAAATCGAGAAATGAGTTAGCTTTTGCCCATTGAGAAATTCCGCCGCCTTTCTTATTTTCATTCTTGCTGAGCTATCACCGACGTGCGAATGGCCCGAGAATACAACCCAATCGCAGCAATAAATCCATAAGTGCCAGTCCCCATGGACGTAGACTCTCCGGCGCGCGAGGCTCTTCCGCACGATCACGGGAGTAGACTTAGCTGCAACGACAGGCTCGCGGATCACCAGGTGTGGTTTTCCAAACTCCAAAGTAAGGAAGGAACCCAAACCAGGTCTAACACCCCAGCAA
>QHYL01000074.1 GCA_003224105.1 Acidobacteriota bacterium
AATCGGAAACTCCATCCCCAGCGCCCAGAAAAACAGGCTGCTCGCGGCAATCACCAGCAGCGTCACCACGGTCATGCCCGCCAAGTAATCGCGCAGAACGTCGCGCACATCTTCGAGCGTCTCTTTGATTTGGGTCCGGCGCGAGACGGGAAATAGCTGCAGCGTTCCGTGCCACACCTGCTGCTTTTCCGTCAGCATGAAGAAGATCAGGAACGGCATGAACGTGACTTCGAGAAACAAGGCATACAGGGAGCCGATACCGCGAAGGATGAGTGGCTGGAAGACGCTTGGTTCCCGTGAAGCCGCCGAAGCCGCGGGGGCTCCTTCCGCGGGTGCAATCTGTGAAACCTGCCCTTCGATTCCCTGAATCTTGCCCTGCACGGTCACTGCTACGCGCTGCAGGTGAGCGCTGTACTTGGGCCAGTCGGCCGCGAAGTCCGCGACTCTGGTCCAAAGCCCGTACCCCGCCGCGCCCAACACCGCGCTCAGAACCAGAACCATCACCATCGCGCCCAGCGTGCGTGGAAGCCTGAGCCTTTCCAGGAATTCAACTGCCGGATCGAGGAAATATGCCAGCAGAATCGAAAACAGCAGCGTAATCACCACGCCCGCTGCATAGTAAAGGAAGAGCAGAATGATGGCAGCGGCGATCACCCGCGCGCTAAAGCTGGACACGGTGAAGCGCACTGCAGATGGCGGCGTTTGAGCGACGGACACGCTGGGCTCCCAACGTACAAGGTAGCACATTCCTGCAAATGCAACGGAGGGAGGTGCTTTACTTGGTTGGATGCAGCGCTCTCCTAGCCGTTTACATGCGGGGGGCATGGTCTTTTATGAAGAAGACATCCGTCGGCCGGATTTCGGAGCTGTCACTTCCTCTGTGTTAGACTTTTGAAGTTGTCCTCAGGAAGGCAGGCCGCTGCTGCAACCCTTCCGCCGCCGCGACCCGTGGGAGAAACATCTCTCTTTCATGGCCAAAGAACTTTTCGGAACCGACGGCATTCGCGGTATTCCCGGTACTCCGCCTCTCGATGACGGCACACTTTACGCCACCGGGCGTTCCGTAGGCGGCTACCTCAAGCGCGAGCATGGTTCCGCGCGAGTGCTCATCGGCATGGACACGCGCGAATCCGGCCCGCACATCGCATCTCTCCTTGCTGCGGGCCTCACCCAAGCGGGGGCAACCGTTGCTTTCGCCGGAGTCATCACTACGCCGGGCGTAGCTTGCCTGGTCCGCCAGAGTGATTTTCAAGCCGGCGTCGTGATTTCCGCCTCGCACAATCCCTTTCAAGACAATGGCGTGAAGCTTTTCTCGCATGCCGGCATGAAATTCCCGGATGCCGTCGAAGAGCAACTCGAGGCCGACATTTTCAGACATCGCGGGGAAGCAGCCCCGAAGAATCCGCTTCATCTCGCTGCCGATGGCTCGCTCGACGCCGATTACCTGGATTTCTTGCGCAGCAAAGTGATCTCCGGGGCCAACCTGCACGGCTTCCGCATCGTTCTCGATTGCGCGAACGGCGCCGCCTGCAAGCTGGGGCCGGAATTGTTTCGCTCGGTCGGAGCGGACGTAGTCGCGATGGGCGTCTCTCCTGACGGCCGGAACATCAACACGAACTGCGGCTCGCTCCATCTGGAAGCTCTGCAGAAGCGCGTCGTCGGGGAGAAAGCGCGATTGGGTGTGGCTTTTGACGGAGACGCAGATCGCGCGCTGTTTGTCTGCGAAACCGGCAAAGTGGTGAACGGCGACGGCGTCTTGCTGGCCGCCGCGCGCTTCCTGAAATCGCAGAAGCAGCTCAAGGGCAACCGTGTCGTAGCCACTTCCATGTCCAATCTGGGACTCGAGCGCGTTCTCGCCCAGGAAAAGATCACCCTGGCGCGGGCCGCGGTGGGCGATCGCTACGTGCTCGAAGAGATGCTCCGCAGCGGTAACGTGCTGGGTGGAGAGCAGTCGGGCCACATTATTTTTCTCGATGACAGTCCGGCGGGCGACGGCTTGCTCACCGCCGTGAAAATCGCTTCGCTCGTTTCGATGCACGGAAAAATCGAATCGCTCGTGGAAGGCTTGAAAGATTATCCGCAGCAAATTGTTAATGTGAAAGTGCGCTCGAAGCCGCCGCTCGATTCTTTGCCCGAAGTTTCCCGCGCCCTCGCCGAAGCACAATCCGCCCTTGGCGAAAATGGCCGCATCGTGCTTCGCTATTCCGGCACGGAGCAGCTCGCACGCGTCATGGTGGAAGCCGAGCACGAAGCCGACGTTCAACGATTCACTCAGTCCCTCGCCAACGCCGTCCGCTCCTCCATCGGCGCCTAGTCCTTTGGGCTGTGCCGCAGCAGGGTACCGGGGGATGGAGCTTGTATCTTCTTTACATACAACGCCTTACGGTCCCAGAGGTCATTCCAGGCTTTCTTGAGGCGTCGCCGCAATCTAGATAGCCAAACAATTTAATTTGCAAAGCAGACCACTCGGCAATACAAAGCCCACCTGGCAACCCTTAGAGTGCCTGGGATTTACTTGAAAAATTCTTTCTCTGCGCTAAGAAACTTTTTGGCCTGTCGCGACATTACCGTTAGTGAGGACCAAGGCGGCTTACGATGCAAGACGCATTGCCGGCGTTCGTTCTAAACTCGGAGACTCTTCCGCGAAAACCAATGAGCGACGCGCCCGCCAACCCGGAAAACTCCCCTGCACAGGCGGAAGCTCAACAACCCAGCCTGAGTGACGAACGCCTCATGCTCGCTTTCACACAAGGTTCCTCGGAAGCTTTCACGGAGCTTTTTCACCGTTACAAACAGCCAATCTATGGCTTCTTCTGCCGCCGCGTTTCCGATCCCGCCAACGCCGAAGAGCTTACCCAGGAAACGTTTTTCGCCTTGCTTCGCGCTGCGGCCCGCTATGAACCGCGCGCGCTCTTTCGCACCTATCTCTATGCGATTGGCTTCAAGATCCTGCGTGCTCACCGCCGCAAAACCGCGTTTCGCGCGGCCTTTCTGGGTCACCGCAACTCTGCTCCAGATCGATCGAAACACGATGCAACGGAATCCGGCCTGTGGGTTCGCCGCGCGGTCGAAAAACTTGAACCTGTCGATCGCGAAATCGTCATGCTCCGGGAATTCGAACAACTCAGCTACGCGGAAATCGCCGACCTCTTGCAGCTCCCGCTAAACACCGTCCGTTCCCGCCTCTTCCGCGCCCGTACTGCCCTCCGCGATTTGCTTGAGCCGTCCGAATCACGCATCAAAAACGCAGTAGCACAGCCCGAAGCACATGCCGCCTCGCCAAATACCGCGCAGAAAGGGGAACGCACATGAATGCCACAACGCATCCCGTTGCTCCCGAAGAAGTAATGGCCTTTCTAGACGGGGAGCTCTCCGCGGACAGGGCGCAATCCGTCTCCGCTCATATCAGCGAATGCACCGAATGCCACGACATGGTGGCCTCGCTTTCCAAAACTAGCCGGTCGCTCACTGCATGGACCGTTCCTACTAGCCAGCCTCACCTTGGAGACGACGTAGCCACCGCCTCGACGAAAACCCTGGCTTCGCTTTCGGCTGCGGGTTTCGGGACGTTGCCCCCTCGGGGCTGGAGTTGGCAACGCTGGGCACTCACGTCGACAACTGCCGGATGCGCATTCCTGGTGCTTCTATGGATTTCCACTCCTAACCTTCTCCGCTCCAAAATGGCAGCAAACGAATCCGCCTCCATTGGCCGGCAGCGCGCCGCAGAAACCGCGAGAAACACACCTGTCAACATAGCTGAGGCCACCTCGTCTCAGACGAATGACAAGGCGAATAGCGATGTAGAAGCGAGCCGCGACCCTTTCCGCGAGCATGGCCGAAACCCAATCAGCCGCGGCGATGCAGGAGATAGCCAATACTACGTACGCAGAATCCCCTTCCCGGGACAACCCGGCTCTGCCTCCCCACAGACCGAGACAGTGTCCCCTATGATCGCGCGTACTGTGTCGCTGTCGCTCGTCGTGAAGGACTTCGACGTGGGGCGCGCTTCGCTTGACGCCATTCTTACGCGGCACAACGGCTATGCTGCCAACCTCAGCGTTAGCACTCCGCAGGGCACTGCGAGGGTAATTCAGGCATCTCTCCGCATCCCAACTCCGCAACTTGCCGCTGCTATCGGCGAGTTGAAAGCTCTCGGCCGCGTGGAAGCAGAAACGCAGAACGGCGAAGAAGTCACTCAGCAGCATGCGGATCTTGTTGCCCGCATCAAGAATGACCGCGAGACCGAAATTCGCCTCCAAGACATTCTCCGGACGCGGACTGGCAAGGTTAAGGACGTTTTAGATGTGGAGCAGGAGATCGCCCGTGTGCGGGGCGAAATCGAGCTGATGGAGGCCGAGCAAAAAACGTTGGAGCATCGCGTCGCCTTCGCCACCATCGACCTGAAGCTCGCCGAAGAGTACAAGGCCCAGCTCAATACGCCGGCGCCTTCGGTTTTGATGCAGCTTCGCAATGCCACCGTCAACGGCTTCCGCAATGCGTTCGAGAGCCTTTTGGCGCTGGTTCTTTTTCTCGCGGAGTCCGGCCCCAGCCTCGTGCTTTGGCTTGCACTCTTGGGCATTCCGGCATGGCGGCTCTGGCGCCGGTATCGCCGCGCTCAATCGCTCGGGTCGCTGGCTGGAGCCTGACGTAGCGTTGGCTGCAGACTCCCCCAAAGAGCATCAGTTTAGCTTTCAAGTGAGCCACCGCCGATTTCAAATACAACAGGTTGTGTAATTTTGGGAATAACGATATTTTCAATTTCGACGCCTTCCGGTAAAGCTGGTAAATTGAGCAATCTTCCAGAACCGCTCCCAAAGAATGTAGGTAGGGCGGCAAGTTCCTGTGGGATTTTGTAGCCTCCTCGGTCGCAAGGGAATGTTCATTTATCACTTTTCTTTGCCTAACCCCTGTCCTTTCAATCGTCTTCACAGGTTTTCCTTAGACATGAAACGCGTGGCAATGGACTTGCACCACTTTCCTCCACTTAACAAAGATTGGCTTCCCGGGGTGGCCGGAACCGATCCTCGACTCGGTTACCGGTTTAGGGGCGTCAATTATGAAGAAGGGGGCTTGCACCGGCCCCCTTTTTCGTTTTTGCTGACACCGAGCAGTTCCCAAAGCCGAATTCCTTCCGGGTCAAAGCGGCAGTCTACGCAGCTCAGGTTTCCCTGTTCTTCACTTAGAACTTAAAACCAAAAACTGTGAACCAAAAAATGAGCGGCCGGTGGGGGCACCGGCCGCTCGGGCGTGGGGGATGGAGGGTACTTGTAATCCGAAGAAGCTCGGCCCTTCCGGCCGCTTTGCCGCGCTCGCGAGCGGCAAACCGAACCCAGGAGATAGCTTTAGCTCCCATGGGCCTGACCACTTCCGACTACGCCCTCAGTTTGCCTTTGGCCTGACCTTTCGTCGATAGGCCCCGGGTTTCATTCTTCGCAGTACTTTCCCGCTCAACCGAAGTACCCTGCGGCAGTACAGAAGTACTTCGCAGCGCGCAGCGCTCTTCAAATCTTGTGGACGATTTCCGGGAGCAATTCGGCCAGCTCTCGCAAGCGTCCCTGCTCCGTTTCATCGAGGGCCGCCAGCGCATTGGCCAAGGATTCCACACGGCGCTTCCGCCCCTCCCAAAGGATCTTTGTACCCTTCACCGTGGCCACCAGCCGCACCCGGCGGCCGTCCTCCGTCGCCTCGCGCCTCACCAATCCTGCCGCCGTCAGGCCCGAGACGATGCGGCTCATCGTCGGTGGACGCACCTGCTCGGCATCCGCTAGTTCGCCAAGCGACCTTGGCCCGCCAAAAACGAGCACCGACAACGCCGAAAGCTGCGCCGGACCAACCCCGCTCTCCCTGTCGCGCACCCGGAGCCGCCGGAGCAGATGAATCGCGGCGGAATGCAGCTTATCCGCGGTCTGAAGCAGCTCGGCGCTCGCAACACTTTTTTGCTTGACATCCGTCATAGAATATAGTTAGCTATGCTAACTAAATCGCCCTCGGAGGTCAATCACTATGAACGCCACAGCAACAAATCCAGGAATGGCAAGTATGGGAATCTCGAGCATCGGTCAGATCTCTATCATCGTCCACGACCAGCCGCGTGCCACCGCATTCTATCGCGATGTCCTCGGCCTCCCTCTTCTCTTCACTGCAGGCAACATGGCCTTCTTCGATTGCGGCGGCGTGCGTTTGATGCTTGGCCCCGCAAGTTCGCCGGAGCTCGATCATCCCAGCTCCATTCTTTATTTCCGCGTCCCAGATATCAACGCCGCTCACCGGCGCCTCGTCGAGCTGGGCGTTAAGATTGAAGCGCCTCCGCGCCTGATCGCTCCTATGAAGACCTATGACCTCTGGATGGTTGCGTTCAGCGATCCTGACGGCAATATTATGGAGCTTATGAGCGAAATGCCGCGCGCATAGTCCATTTACCGCGCGTCACTGGCTCTTGAACCGCATTTCAATGCCCCTCAACGGTTTGGAGTATTTTTGCGCTGTCGGAGGACGGTTAACTATGAATGTGCAGGAAGGTACGACACTCTCCCGCATTGGCCAGATTGCCATCAACGCGCACGACGTGGACCGGGCCACGGCGTTCTATCGCGATGTCCTGGGCCTGCCGCATCTGTTTCGCGCGGGACAACTTTCCTTTTTCGATTGCGGCGGCGTTCGCCTTATGCTGGACAAGGCGGAAAAACCGGAATTCGACCATCCCAGCTCCATCCTTTATTTCCAGGTCGGCGACATTCGCGCCGCTCACAAACGCCTCAAGGAAGAGGGCGCAAAGTTTGAAGATGAGCCGCACGTGATCGCTCAGATGCCCAAGTACGACCTCTGGATGACCTTTTTCCGCGATAGCGAGAACAACCTGCTCGCGCTGATGAGCGAAGTGCCGCGCCCAGCGTAGGCGATCTTCCGGCGTCCAATTCCAGTCCAACCCTGCTACAAGCCTCTCGCGGTTTACGGTATCCTTTTAACCCCATGCATGATCTCAGTTACTTCCGCGAGCACCTGGACGTCTTTGCCGAGATGGCGAAGAAGCGCTGCATGACCCTCGATTTGGATGGTTTCCGCGCGCTCGACAAAGAACGCCGCGAACTGATCACTGCCACCGAACAGCTCAAAGCCCAGCGCAACAAGGCCAGCGACGAAATCGCCCGCCTGAAGAAGGAAAAAAAGAACGCGGACTCCCTCATTGCGGAAATGAAGCAAGTCTCTGAGCGTGTAAAACGGGCCGACGAACGAATTGCCGCACTCGACGCCCGCCAGCGCGAACTGCTGCTGACCATTCCCAACGTGCCGCATTCTTCGGTTCCCGTTGGCAGTAGCGCCGCTGAGAACAAACAAGTCCGGTGCTGGGGCCTGCCTCCAAAATTTGACTTCCAGCCCAAGCCGCACTGGGAAGTCGGCGAGCGCGCAGGAATCCTGGATTTGGAAGCCGCCGCCAAAATGACCGGAGCTCGTTTCGCGGTTTATAAAGGCTGGGGAGCGCGGCTCGAACGTGCCCTTGCGAATTTCTTCCTCGACGTTCACACGCGCGAACACGGTTATACTGAAATTCTCCCACCTTTCCTGGTGAACAGCGCGTCGCTTACCGGCGCGGGCCAATTGCCAAAATTTGCCGCCGATCTCTTCCGATTGGAAGGCACGGACTTCTGGCTCACTCCTACAGCCGAGGTCGAGCTGCACAATCTCTATCGCGATGAGACCATCCCGGAAGAAAAGCTGCCCTTAAATGTCACCGCGTGGACGGCTTGTTTCCGTTCGGAAGCCGGGGCCGCGGGAAAGGATACCCGGGGCATCCTCCGCCAGCACCAATTCCAAAAAGTTGAGCTGTTCAAGTTCACGCACCCGGAGAAAAGCTACGAAGAGCACGAAGCCCTGACCAAAAACGCCGAAGCCATTCTTCAGAGACTCGGGCTGCACCATCGCACGGTGCTGCTTTGCACCGGCGACATGGGCTTCGCCTCCGCAAAGACTTACGACATTGAGGTTTGGCTTCCTTCGAGCAGCGAGTTCCGCGAAATTTCTTCCTGCTCGAACTGCGAAGCGTTTCAAGCGCGCCGCGCTGCCATCCGCTTCAAGCCAAAGGGCGCCGGCAAAAGCGACTTTGTCCACACGCTAAACGGTTCGGGACTCGCCGTGGGCCGTACTTGGATTGCAGTTGTCGAGAATTATCAACAGGCGGACGGCTCGATCCTGATCCCTGAAGCTCTCCGCCCCTACATGGCCATTGATCGCATTCCCGCAGCTAAATAGTGTCTTTT
>QHYL01000075.1 GCA_003224105.1 Acidobacteriota bacterium
CCGCCGGGCTGAGGTCGCGGGCCTTTCCGCGCAGCGCCAGTGACCACACCGAAGTGTCCACCAGGACGTTCACGCGCGCTTTCTTCTGCGCTCGCCCTTGTAGTCATAGTCTTCGTCGTAATCCATCGTGCCAAACAGCGGCAGAATCTCCTGCTGTTTGCGCCGACGGATATATTCATCCAGCGCCGCCGTCACCGCATCTTTCTTCGTGCGGTGCCTCCCCAGCTTGCGCGCCTCCTCAATCAGCCGGTCGTCAATCGCCAGGTTCGTAGGCATATGATTTACTTTGTGTAATATTCTACACAATGTAACGTGTAGAATCAAGAGGCCGACCCCGCAGGATCTCGGTACTACGCAAGACTCGCCCCCGCCTCCACCATTCTTTCGCCTTGATTTGAAAGGAATTACACGCTCGTGCTTTTCCGTGTACCCGCCGTGTACCCCTTGTTGCGGTTCGTGGGTCTGCCAAGTGCGCCGAACATCGGCTTCCAACTGCTCCTGCCGTGCACGAACCCACGGTGCGTAATGCTTCTCAGTGATCCGCACACTTTGATGCCCCAAAAGAATTGAAACGCGTTCAATCGGGACACCCGCAAGCAGGAGTTCCACCGAAAACGTATCGCGGAAGCGGTGAGCGTGTCCATCCGGCACGCCAGCCAATATGAGGAGCCGCTTCAAACTGCGCTGCCAATCCCCCACTGCGCTCTTTGGTTTCTATAGTCCGGTCCAGAAGAAATAGGTGGTAGCCGGAATCGCTTTGAGAGCTTCTATGACAAAGGGTGGAAGGGGACAATAGACAGCAGTGCCGGTTTTCGCCGTGTACAAGAACAGCTTGTCTCCTTGGATCCGGTTCCGGCTAAGCGTCACGGCATCACGAATGCGCAGACCGCTATACCGTAGCAGGAACACCAGTGCCCGCAGGCGAATCGCGTTCTGCTTATCTGGATAGATGTCACAAGCCTGGAGGATACTCGCAAATTCTTCTCGCGTGAAAGGCGCGGTTGGCGGCTCGGTGATCCTTGGCGGTTTCAAATAAGTCGCCGGATTTGTTGGAATCCAGCCGCTCTCATGCACAAATCTGAAGAACGCGCGGAACGCTTCAAGCTTCTTGCGTGCTGCAATGTTTTTATTCGGCCAGGAAGCGCGGAATCGGCGGACCGTATCCACATCGAAATCCGTGATGTACGCGTGACCGTGCTGTTTAGCGAAATCTTGAAACTGGCGAAAAAGCAAGTGGTATTTGTACAGCGTGGGTTCGCGTAGGCGCTTCGCGCCTCTGCGTATACCAGAAATCTGTCGCAAGCTTCCTTGACGGCGAGAGGCTTCGGCTTTTCGATCTGTTGCCCTTCGGCCTCCCATCGCCGCACTAGCTCTTGTGCCCGTTGCCAATCGCGGACCCTGAGCGACTTCCGCATCTCCATTCCGTTCAGAGAGCCATCGACCCAAATAGGGCAAAGACAACGCCGGTAGTCGCGGCCTGCCATTCTCTGTTTGCAGTTCTTTCGGTGACGGCGATAGATGGTTAACACTGTGGTGCTCTCCTACTGGGTGCCCGGCTTCGACGACAACCGATGATGGACGCGATCGAGCACGGACTGGGGAATTCGCAGCGTAACATACCGCCGTTTGTGCCGGGGGTCTCGTTCGCCGATCACCAGCACACCCGGCTCATTCTCGAAAAGCTCGCGAACCTTATCAGCACTCAAATTCCATACTTCAGCGATCTCTGTGACGGCATAGTGCCGCTCGACGTGTGCTGGACTCTCGACCTCGATGGAAGCTCCAGTTGGAGCGACGAATAGTTTTTCCCGAACCTGGCCGTAGCGGTTTCTCATTGAGGTTCTCCAGCATGGTGTATATATATAGCACCACTAAGATTGGAATGCAATTGAGAAGTGCGCTGACGAAGTTAAAACGCCAGAACCAAAGCACCGAGGGTGATGTTGGACACGCTCTGCGCGAGTTCCCGAGACGAAGCCGATAACCACAGGAAGCTCCTCCCAATCTTACGCCTGTCGCCGCACCCAGCTGCACCGAGGCGGGGAGTTTAGATAGGACCCCGTCCGTGAAGTAACCTAGCGCACGGAGCGTCACTCTAACCTCAACTTGCTCCCGATGGACCGCTGCGAGGTAAGAAGACTTGTTGCAACGCGGTTTGATGACACCTTTAAGGGTGCTATCATTGCAGTGCGAGGGACACTATGTTTGACATCAAAAAAGACATTCAGGCGATGACCACATTCCGCCGCAATCCAGGGAAGTTCATGAAGCACCTCAAGAAGACGAAGAAACCGCTGGTTCTTACCATCAATGGGAAGGCGGAAGCGGTCGTGCAGGATGCCGAAGCCTATCAGCGGCTGCTTGACATCGCCGCGCAAGCCGATGCGCTTGAGGGCATCCGGCAAGGCCTCGAAGACGCAAAGAAGGGTCGTGTGCGTCCGGCGCGTAAAGCACTGGAAATGTTCCGCCACAACCATGCCATACCTCGTTAGGTTGGCTGACCGCGCCCTGCGAGACATGGAGGCCATCTATGAATTCATTGATGCGGAAGCCTCCGAAAACGCGTTTGCATGGTTCAATGATCTGGCCCGCGAGATTTATAGTTTAGAACGATTTCCTGAGCGCGGTGCGGTCACTCGGGAAAGCACGAAACTTCGCCATTTGCTTTTTGGGAAGAAGCCCAGCACCTACAGAATTATCTACGCGGTAGACAAACGCAAACATCTTGTGAACGTTCTCCACATCCGACACGGTGCGCGGGCGGCGCTCTCCACAAAGGGAAAAAAGCAGATGTAGCTTTCCCTGCATTCAGCGTTTGCTTTGCTCACAAGATTCCTTTCTTCCATACACCAGGACATCTAGGTTTTCCGTGCCTCGATAATGAAAACCCGGTCTGGACACTTCGATTCTTCGCAGATTGACCAGCGGATCGTGTTTCACCCCGGCCGCAGTTTGTCGTGCGTGCAATTCGGGGACTTCGAGACTTTTCTCGCCCCGCGCCGCGGATGTGCGCGGTTTTTTGCGTGCCCGGCGAACGAGTCTGCAAAACGTTTCGCAGGTGATATCGAGCCCGGCTTCGCAGAGCCGTTCCCAGATCTGTTTGTGGGTCTTTCCCGAGCGTAGCGCGGCTTCGATTTCAGACAAAAGAGAACAGACGAAGGCGGTCTTCGTGGTGGGTGGTTCAGCAGCCAGTTTCTCCAAGGTGTCGCGGTAGAGATAAGGAGTTGACTTCAGCATGGCTGGTGTATATATATAGCATTTACGATGACGGTGTGCAAAGGGTTTTGTGGATGGAGAGACCTTGAAGGTGTTGGTGACAATTTCGGACAGAAACGGACCATTGCGGACAAGAGCGGACGGCTTCGGAGCGATCGGGGACACTTCCGGACACAAACGGACAATTCTGGACGGCTAAGTACAACAAAGCAGGCGAGTTGTGAGAGGGGCGAGAGTTGTTGTTGGTTTTTGTCGGTATTGGAACATAAAGGGATGTGGCCACTTCGTGGTGCTTTGCTGCGTTAACTGCCGAGTCTTCAAGTCCTTCGCCCGGGGGCCGAATCCGGCAGACAGTGGCACCACAGTGATACCACTCGAGAAAGGGTAATTATTCATGGTCAAAACGGTGATTTCGCGCAATTTTCGGTATCCTTCTGCCGAACTGCGGGAGAGGGTTCGGACCGCGGTCAAAGAGCGTGGCTTCCGTTCCGAGCAGGCATTCCTCATTGCCGCTTGTGAGCACGAACTTCGCGAGGGCGACAACACGGAAGCGACAGCCCAGCTTGAGGCTCGCATCGCGGCCACCCTCGCGAATATGGCGAAGGAGGTACAGGCACTCTTCACTTTGGGCCATACCCAGTTTGCTCTGACCAATTCCCTTCTGCAGTACGTGCTGACCTGCATGGTTGAGCCGCCTGAAGAGGTCCTGCCTGCGGCTCGCGCACGGGCGAAGCTCAGATATGCAAAGATTCTCCGTCTTGCCGCAGAGGAAGTAGCAACGCGGAACAAAGCTACGCTGGAAGAGGTCCTCACTGGTGGGAAACAAGAATGATGAAAGGTCCTTCCGCCTGCGCCGCGGCAACAAGGCGGAGGCTGCGTGAAAAGATGTTTTCCACACTGCCCGGTTGAAGCATACATCAGGGTCATGTATACATCGTACGGAATGGACCGCTGTGGCAGTGCTATTGCGGGAACCCTCAAGGATACTGGTGCAGCCTGTGGCAATCCGTAGAAACGTCGGTTTCGATGTATTCAATGTTCGCTTGCTGATCGGTTTGGACAAACTGCTTCGCGCCAAGCGTCGCTATCAAGGGGATTTGTCCGCCTCGATCAACGACGCACTGCTTGCCGTCAACCTCAACACCGTCAAGCTGGTCACGCTCCAAGGCAAAAAGAAGCAGACTGCGAGAGAAACGCAGATCGTCATTCTGCGCCGTCTCATTCGCAGGATTCAAAGAATCGCTGAGGCGCGTGACTGTTCGATGAATCAGCTCGTGAATAGCGGCCTGCTGGCTTACTATTCGAAGGAACGTAGAGGCAAGCTCAGAGGTCCATCGAGGCCAACACGCCAGTCAGCTAAGGCCACCTACGACAAAATGAGCACTGAGGAGCGGCAGCAACTCACGGAAGCTTTTGCGAACCTCGCCGGTTTGCAGGAAGGTCCGAAAATCGCCTTTCCAGACGGCACTCACTATGCGTACGACGCCGAGCTGAAAAGAACTGTGGAAGTCGACCCATCCGGGCGAGTAATTCCAGTGAGTCTGGTCGCCGGAAAGCTCCAGCGTCATTTAGAAAAGCCGGCACCGTCCAAGGCCACACGATGAGGAAGTTAGCTCTGAGCGAGACCACACCAGCACTCATTGTGGTCGCAGGCCCCCTGGGCGCCGGCAAGACCACCTTCTACGATGCCCACCTGAAAGAAGCCTTCCCTATCCTCGTTCCCCCGATTCCGCACCAACGTGAAGCGATGCTTCGCGAACGCCGGTCATTTGCGGTCGAGGATCTCGTCGTGGACACCGAATTGTTGGAGAGCGCTAGGAAAGCAGGGTTCACCACGAAAGTGGTCTTCATCTCCACCGAAGACCCCAATCTAAATGCCGGGCGCATCCTGGTCCGGATGGGTCACGGCGGGCAATCGGTACCACTAAACACGATTCCAGAATCGTATCGAGAATCCATCAAGAGTCTGCGCGAAGCCCGAAAGCACGCCGACGACCTCCTGGTGTATGACAATACGCCGAATGGGAAGGGACATCGGCTGGTGGCACGTTTCATCGCGGGGGAGTTGGTCAAAACAACGCACACTTCTCCTGAGTGGCTAAAGAATGTCTTCGGTCATGAACTGCTCAGCAAAGCGCCGCAAGAGAAACCCCAGCGTGGTCGTTAGCCTTCAATCCCACGCTGTCCCGCCGATACATTGAAACCACCCTCGCACAAGCTGATCGAAAAGCCCTGCTGAACCCAGGGAGTTCCCTTCGCTCCCGCCGCCGTCAAGGGCCAGCCCGCTGACGCGACTCCCGATGGTCGCCCTTGACTGCGGCTTCGCTGCGGGAGTGATCCGGCCATGAGAGCGTGGGCCTCTCTGCGCCCAAAACTGCCGGGCGCGGAGGGCGAAGTCGAGCTTTCGGCTGGTGCAAACCTTTAGCTTCAAGATCGACACCGAAAAGCCGCGTACCGGTAACGAAAAAATGCAACGAATAAGCCCAGATGCTTCTCAATGATCAGAAGTACCACAAGCGAGACGATAGTGCCCGGGACTCCGCGGGGGCAGGTCATAGTGATGCGTAGTCCCGTCCACTTTGCGACCGCCTGGGTGAAATGCTTGGTGGATTTGTCAGTTTGACGGGCCTACGATACTGTTCAATTGGCTCTTGGACGACCCAATCGAAAGCCGTGCCCGACTACTCGGGAAAACGCCCTTGGCGAATTGAACGTGAGGCGTTCGATTCAGCAGACCGATTGCGGGGTTCCCGCCTAAGAGCGCCCATCACTGCGATAGGCTACTCACCAACTCGCCAGACCGATTGGGATAGTCGCCGCAGGTGCCCACCAGAATGGCAAGATGAAATCTACCAGTAGACCAAAGGCTGTAAAGGTGATCCAGAGAATCTTACGTCGCATTTCGTCACTTCAACCCATGGGGAAGCATAAACAATGGGAATCTCCATTTTGAGTCTGAAACCGGAAGTCCCAATACGTGCTCAACGACTTGCTCAAATAGAAAGGGCGACCCCAGTTCAGAGTCGCCCCATTACAAAGTCAGAAATCTGTGAAACAGAGTTTGCAAACCAATAAAAGTATATAGCTCGGCGGAGTGGATGCCAATGTAATTCTGACGTGCTACGGAGCCCAGGTGGTTTCTGAGCCCAGCGCCCCTAAGTCTGTGAGTTGGTTGCAATGCCGCAAGGAATCGACGATTTCACGATTGTTTTCCCGCAATTCAGCGTCATGGGTGCCTGCGAGTTAAACGTTTACAGCGGACTTGATCAGCTATGGCGGATGGTCGAGAGATACAAGATGACGGCCCCTGTCACAATCAGAGTCGTTGATCATAACGACAGACACGTTCGGACAATTAGCGGCCATCAGCATCACACTGCTGGCTGGCAATTGAAGGATGAAAATAAGCGCTGTTGATCAGGCCACCGCGGGCGAAGTCGAGTTCCCGCTCACCATTGCCGTGCAAGATTCGAGGGGAAACATTTTGAAAATGAGACTACAGCTTTCACCTGACGCGCTTTCTATTCGTCATCGAGGTCGATCTACCATCACGGGTGACACAGGAGGCTACCTGTGCCGCTCCCGCCGGTCGTGGCTGCTCTCGGAATGGCCATTAGCGTCTAGCCAAACCAGAAGAGAGCGAATGCTGCCATGCGCCAGCGCAATGCTCGAATCGGCAGCACCATAATAGAGATTGATTGTGTCCCCATCCGGTGCCACCGTATAGCCGCAAGGAAATACGACGTCCTGAACGTCTCCATGACGTTCGTATTCCGTTTCTGGCGCAAACATCCAGGAATCTCCTCGAATTAGGCATTTTTCTGGCTGTTCAAGATCGAAGAGAGCCAGACCCAACCGATAGATGGAGCTGGAAGGTGTCCTTCGGACGCCGTGGTAAATCATCAACCAGCCTCGCGAAGTTTCAATGGGCGGAGGCGACATTCCAATCCTGTTGGCATCCCACCATGCGCCACGGCGGGCCTCCAGCATGAGTTTGTGATTGCCCCAGTGCCGCAGATCGGGAGAGTAAGAGATCCAGATGTGCGCTCCGAGAGGCGTCATCGGCCGATGAATCAGTGCCCAGAATCCATTAATCCTTCGAGGTAGCAGCGCAGCGTCTTTGTCATCTGGCGACATAACAACACCAAGTCTCTCGAAGGCGCGGAAGTCTTTCGTAAGCGCCAGGGACACTCCTGGACCGCCACGCGAATACGATGTGTAGGCTATGGCGTATTGCTTCAGTTCCGGAACATACGTGATACGCGGATCTTCGATGCCCCATAACTCCTCGGGATATCGCTCCACATCGGGCATCAACGTCGGCTCGCGATCGATCTGCCACCCATCAACGCCGTTTACCGAGCGCGCAACGCATAGGTGCGAGAGCCCCCGGCGATCTTCCACGCGACAGAGGAGCACAGTTGACCCGTCCGGAAGCAATGTCGCGCCAGCGTTGAAGACACTGTTCATCGAGTAGGGCCAATCTTTTCCGGTGAGAATGGGATTCGCCGGATGGCGGTGAAATAGGGTCTCGTGTTGATTCATGACCGCTTTATCGGACAATTTCTCAGCCAGAATGCTCATCATGAGCTGCTCTCCGTGCTTTGTTCCAACTTGCGCATTTCGAGGAGCGCCATCAGGAAAGAAAGCGTCGATTCCGCTCCCTGGTTCTCATTAGCGCGGTCCGGATGCAGGCCGTCTCGGCATCCACCGGTGTCGGGATCGTAGAGCGCAATCTGCAGGTCGTTATCTCCCAGAAACCAATTGAAGGCACTCCACGCATCTTTCCGCCAGCGTCCCCTTCCCGTTGCAAGATAGGCTTGCAGACATGCGGAAACTACTGCGCAGGCTTCGACCGGTTGCTGGTCGAAGCGAGCCTTTTCCGTGTTCTTCGAGTAGAAGCCGTGCGATCCGATGGGTACGAAGTGACCCTTTATTTCGCAACGCTGAATCGTTACCAGCCAACCTAACGCTTCAAGTCCCGTTGAAACCATCTCATCACTTCCGCTGCGCATTCCCGCTCTTATCAGTGCCTGCGGCAATCGAGCATTGGAATACGCAAGACCGTTCTCAAACCAATTCCAGTCAGTTGAATGGATGGCGCGGTAGGAATTCAGTAGGTGATTCGCAAGTGCATCTGCTGCACTTAGAGCAGCCCGATCCCCAGGGAATGAGTCTAGATACTCCTGCAGTCCAAGCAAGGCGAAAGCGCAGGCCCGTGGGCTCTTGAACTCCACAGCCGCGGGAATGGCCAGCTCAAACAAACGTCCCGCAGCTCCTCTCAAGCCAGCATCCTTGGATCTGCCGAGAACGGGCCCGAGGCCCCACAGTGCTCGCCCGTGGCTATCTTCCGAGCCTTGGGGCTCCTGCCACTGGCGCTCGTAGCTCAGGCAGTTTCTAAACCTCCTGCTCGTTGGTTCGAAAGCCAGCCACAGAAAAGCCAAATAGCGAGAGGCTAGGTCCAAGGCGCCGGCCGGGGCACTGCTCCCAAACTCCTCGAGGAGGATTGCGACGATGAGCGCCCGGGCATTGTCATCCGTGGTGTAGCCTTCTGGATAGTTCGGGACCACAAAGACCGCATGCTCCACGATTCCCGTATCGTCTGTCATCCGATGCAAATGATCCAATTTAATGGTCGGAAGCCGGTCGAGGGCCTTTTCTGTGTTTTGCGCAGAAAATGTAGCACGTGGATTCCGCAACCGCTCGTTGTGCACGCGTTCAAAACTCCCCATGTACTGCTGGGCTACGCGATCCCATACCATGTCTCTAGCATAGAGGTACGCACGTTTTCGCATGGCGTGACGCGCGGTTCCGTTGTCCAATAGAGCTATCGTCTTATCGGCAATAGCTTGCGGATCATCGAAAGGAACAAGCAAGCCGCGCTCATCGTCCAACAATTCGATGGCATGCAGATAGGGAGTGGAAATGATTGCTTTTCCGGCGCTCAACGCATACGCCAGGGTCCCGGAAACGACTTGTCCTTTGTGTTTGTAGGGAGTGATGTAAATGTCTGCTGCACCGATCAATTCAACCAGCTCTTGAGGGCTGACGAAACGATTCCGAAAGATCACACTGGCCTCAACCCCGATATCTTTCGCCAGTTTCTGCAAATACAACCTGTATTTATCCCCCTCTTGTCGCAGGATGTGTGGGTGGGTGACGCCGGAAATCATGTAAACGGTATTGCTGTGACGCGACAGGATGCTAGGGAGGGCTTGGATTACGTTTTCTATTCCCTTGTTTGGTGAGAGCAGCCCAAACGTAAGCAAAACATCTTTTCCTTCCGTTCCGAAAGCATCCTTATAAAAATTAGGATCGGTAAAGTGCAGATCGGGGATGCCGTGTGGAATTAGATCGATCTTCTCCGGAGAGACTTGGAACACCTCTTGCAAGATATCGGCAGATTGCCGGCTCATGACAATCAGGCGGTCCGACAAAGCGGCAATCTCCTTCATCACCATTCGTTGGTCCAGATTTGGCTCACGTAGAACCGTGTGCAGGGTCGTCACCACGGGCATCCGGAGACGCCGCAAGAGTTCAAGGATGTGGCTGCCAGCCGGGCCGCCAAAGATTCCGTACTCATGCTGCAAACAAATCAAGTCGATGTTGCTAAAATTCAGGAAATCCGCCGCCTGTCGATAGGAAGCCAAACTATCTTGGGAAAGCTCGAATCGCACTCGCGCAGGGTAACTGTATCCTTCTTCCGTATCGTTGACCGGTAGCGCGAGGAGTTCCGTAGTTCGGTATTCGGCGTGAATTGCGTCGCAGAGGTCTGTCGTGAATGTCGCGATGCCACACTTGCGAGGAAGATAGTTCCCAATCATGGCGATCCTGCTTGGCAGCATCGGCCGCGGCAGCATCGGCACGGATCGTTCTAGTTTTTCTTCCACTGCAAGGGGATCAAGATCGATCACCTCGCGAGCATACATGGAGTCCACTGGCTCGGGATCGTATCGAACGTTGCTGAGAGTTTGACTTCCGTCTTGCGAGATTGTCTTCGACAATAACATCCTTTCCTATCTTTCCGACCGGGTTTTCGACGCACTTCTAGACATGTGGGACAACAACACGCTCACATCAGATCGAGCCGAAGCGTCATGCAAGCAGACAGCGTTTAGTATGCCCCGCCCATGCCGCCGGCAGCCGCGGCCATCTTTTCCTCTCCACTGAAGTCGGCGATCAGGACTTCTGTGGTAAGCATCAGTGAGACGATGGACGCAGCATTCTGGAGGGCGAGACGGGTAACCTTAGCTGGATCAATCACGCCAG
>QHYL01000076.1 GCA_003224105.1 Acidobacteriota bacterium
GCAGCCTGGTTAGCAGGAGCGCCGCGACAATTCCGACTACCACGCCGGTAATCACCAGCCTCAGTCCCTCCGCTAAGATCAACCGCAAGACGTCGCTGGGACGAGCGCCGAGAGACATCCTCACTCCGATTTCACGCGTCCGGCGCCCAACCAAGAAGGAAATGACTCCGTACAGCCCCACACTCGCGAGCACCATGGCCAAGCCGGCGAAGATGCCCAGCAGACGCATGAGGAAACTGCGAAGAGCGAGCGAACGCGACATCATCTCATCCATCGTGCGAACCGCCCCGGTGGGAACGAGTGGGTCGACGGTATCGACGGCCTGCCTCACTGTACGGCTGAGACCAAGCGGGTCAACGCTTGTACGGACCACGATGCTTCGCGGAAACCAGTTTTCCCACATTTTCGAGCCTTCAAACGATGCCTGCGTCGCCGGAAGGAAAGCGGTTGGAAGCGCAGGCCGGTCGAGGTATGACTTCGCATCCGCAACCACGCCTACGATTTCGCGAGAGGCGCCACCCAAGAGAATATGCTCTCCTAGTGGACTACGCCCCGAAAAGTACTTTTGCGCGAACGCTTTGTTGACCACGACGACTTGACTAGAGTTTTCCGTGTCCGTTTCCAGAATGCCGCGGCCCAAGTGAAGCGCAATGCCCATGGCGCGAAAATAATTCGAAGAAGACTCTCGATAGTCGCAAGGCCGCCATTCCGACTGTTGCGGTCCCGCAATTCTTAAAGCGCTGTGCCCTCCCCGCTCAAGCGGCAACCCCGCCGACACAATACCGACCGCTTCGACGCCGGGCAGAGTTCCAATCTGGTGCTCTATCGCGCGATAAAAAGTCGTGATTTCCGAGGTCGAACGGTACTTCGACCCGTTCAACCAGAATTGCATGGTGAGCACGCCGTGAGGATTAAATCCGGGGTCCGTCCTCATCAATTTAACGAACGTCGCTATCATCAGGCCGGCCCCTGTCAGCAAGACCAGCGACAACGCGAATTCACCGATCACGAGGCCTTGGCGAAGCTTGGCGCGGCCCGCTCCGGCGGTCGCTCTGCCCTCGCTCGCCTTCAGCATCTCGTTGATGTCAATCTTAGTCGCGCCAATTGCGGGCGCCATTCCAGAGAGGGAACCAGTCAAAACGGAAATCAAAAAAGTGAAAACAAACGCCCAGCGGTCCAAATGAATATCGTTGAGGCGAGGCAGGTCAAAGGGCGCCATAGCGACCAGCGATCCAAGACCAGCGCCGGCAAAGGCTAAGCCGAGACCTCCGCCAGCAAGAGCAATAATCAGACTTTCCGTCAGCAATTGAAGAGTCAGGCGGCCCCGCGTCGCGCCCAGTGCCATACGCGTAGCAATCTCTCGGGTGCGAGAACCGCCGCGCGCAAGCAACAAGTTGGCCACGTTCGCGCAAGCGATCAGCAAGACAAAGCCGATTGCGCCCAGCAGCAGAAGAAGAAACGGCCGCAAGTCTGAAGCCAACATAAGTTGATAGGGCAAGAAGCTCATGTGCGTCTTTGGCCCTACATCTCCCGGAAACTCCTTGCGGAATTGCTCGGTGACAAGGTTCATCTGCATTTCAAGCTGCGGCTGATTCACCCCCGGCTTGAGCCGAGCAAGGACCTCAATGTTCTCCCCGCTGCCCGCCGTCTTCGCCACGAGAGCTAATGGAACCCAAATATCTACGGGGAGGCCTGGGTTTATATCCGAGTAGCCGCGAGCATCGAATCCGGCTGGCATTACGCCGATCACGCTGTACGCTTCTCCGCTGAGAAGGATTTTTTGGCCAATGGCGGAGAGTTCGCCGCCGAAACGGCGCTTCCACAACGCGTGGCTCAGAATGGCGACGCGCTGGCCTTCTCCCCTATCTTCTTCAGGCAGAAACTCTCTGCCGATAGCGGGATGAACTCCCAGCACTTGAAAATAATCTGCGGACACAGGCGTTCCGCGAACGTGCTCAGCCGCATTCCCCACTGCGACGTTGAAACCCACGTCGGTCCAGCCTGCGATATGCTCGAAGACCTGTCCAAATTCGCGCAGACGCTGTAGTTGTGTTGCAGTCAAGTCCATCTCGCCCGACTGTCCCTGGTTCATTTCGACGAGTTCGACAATCCGGTCCGCTTCAGGAAACGGCAATGGACGAAACAAGACGCCATAGACAACCGTGTATATTGCCGTGTTGGCGCCAATGCCTAGGGCGAGAGTGAGCACAGCTACAGCCGTGAAGCCAGGAGACTTGCGAAGAGTGCGCAGCGCGAAACGAAAATCCTGGAGAGCGGTCTCAAGTAAAGGCAAACCCCGGCGGTCGCGATAGTTCTCTTTCGTTTGCTCGATGCCACCGAGCTTGAGAAGCGCGTCGCGGCGGGCGGCTTCGGGCGTCATCCCCCGGCGGAGATTTTCTTCAATGTGGAGCTGCACATGGCTCTCCAGCTCAGTGGAAAATTCAGCGTCGCGTTTACGCTTGCCAAAAAACCCCGCCAGGCGCTGAAACCATGCGCGCAACAACTTCGCGAAACTCATAAGCGTCGCTCCCTCCTTTTCGCAATCCAATGCCGCATCGCCATGGGCAGATTATTCATACCGCAAGGCAACTATGGGATCCACCTTCATCGCCCGCCGCGCTGGAACAAATGCCGCAAACATGGCGCAAGCGGCGAGAATCATGGCCGCCAAGCCAAGGATTACCGGGTCATAATTCTTGACGCCATAGAGTTGGTTCGCGAGCAGATAGCCTCCTGCCAGGGCCGCCGGTATGCCGATGGCCAAACCCAAGCCGAGTTGCGTCAGCGCCGCGCGCAACACTAAGCCGAGCACATTCGCGCGATCGGCGCCAAGCGCCATGCGAATGCCGATCTCATTGGTTCGCCGTGCGACTGCATAAGCGGTTACGCCGTACAGTCCGACGCAGGCCAGTATGAGTGCTAGTGCGCCGAACAGCTCCGTAAGCCGCGCGATGAGGCGCTCTTGATTGAAGTTGCGAGCCACTTGCTCGCCGAAACTCATCATGTTGAGAACGGGGAGAGTCGGATCGGCATCGGCAAGCGCCTTGCGGACAGCCGGCTCGATATTCTCCGGTCTGCCAGCAACATGCAGCTCGATGGCACCGACCCAGCCACGAAAGGACTCTCGGGGCGGGGTTTGGAGTAACGGCAAAAAGAACGTTGCATAGGCAGGGCCACGGGTGTCCTGGTACTTCGCATCCTCGACAATGCCGACGATTTCGTAATCGCCGCTGTGACTCACATCCGTCATTCCGAAGTGCTGGCCGATAGGATCCTCGTTCGGAAAGAATCTGCGCGCGAACGTTAGGTTGATGACAGCAACATTTAGAGCGCCGGGCCTGTCGCGTTCCGCGATGACGCGGCCTCGCAGCAAACGCGTGCCGATCGTCTCGAAATAGTGAGGACCAACCCTGTCCCAGGAGGGCGCCGTCCAGCGATAGTCCGGTGCCTTTCCCTGAATGTACACTCGCTCGTTCGCGTTGTTACCGGCCAGCGGACTGTACCAGGACAGGCTTGCGCTCAAGACGCCAGGTATTTGCGGCATCCTCTCCTCAAGCCGCTGATAAAGTCCTTCAAGCTTTTCTGGCGTGTAGCCGGACAGGGCCGGAGCGATATTCACGATCAGCCGGCCGTCCGTCACAAACCCAAAATGCTGGCCTTCGAGATTGCGAAGGCTTTGCGAGACCAGACCGGCTGCGATCAACAGCGCAATCGAGAATGCAACTTGTGCTACGACCAGTGATTTCTGCAGTACCGAAGCGCGATCGCCCGTGGAACGGCCTGCTCCACGCAGGGCTTCGAGGGGATCGGATTGCGACGCTGTCCATGCGGGTAAAATCCCGAACACGATGCCTGTCATCAGCGATAGAACGATGGAGAAACCAAGCACCGGCAGGGATGGCCGGGCGTCAATAGGAACATAGCTGGCCCCGCGAAAGGCAAGGAGCAGGATGGTACGTGTCCCAGCGTAGGCTACATAGAGTCCCGCGCCGCCTCCCATAACCGCCAGAAGAACGCTCTCGGTGAGCATTTGCCGAATTAGGCGATGTCGTGGCGCTCCCAGGGCCAACCGCACGGCCATCTGCGAACGGTTGGCCGACCCGCGCGCCAGCAGCAAGTTAGCGATGTTCGCGCAGGCGATCAGCAGAAGCAATGCAGAGAGTGTCACTAACAAGTGCAGGCCCGTCTCATAGTCAGTCCGCAGTTTCTCGACACCGCCAGCTGCTGGCGTCAGGTGAATGTATTGCCGGGGGATATCCTTTAAGTCTCGGTCGGGAATAACTTCGCGGTGACTGCTGAGCCACTCCTGTAATTCGACGGTGAGCCGCGCTTGCACGGGTTCCGGCGCAAAGCCGGGCTTTAGTCGTCCCACAAGATACAGCCACTCCACCGCAGCGTTAGGGAGGCGCCATTTTTCCGGGTCGGCGGCCAAGGGCAGCCAGAAGTCCGGAGGGTCGCTGCGAAGAGTGTCGCCATAGAATCCCGGCGGGGCCACACCTGCAACCGCGCAAGGAACGCCATTAATGTTTAACGTTGAGCCGATCACGGATGGATCTAGCCCGAAGCGCTCCTGCCAGGTGTGGTAATTCATCACCGCAACGCGAGGCGCGCTTGCTGAGTCATCGGAGGGCGCGAGGAGCCGGCCAGCGAAGGCGCGGACGCCTAACGTATTGAAGTAATTTGCCGAGACGAACTCGCCCCTATAGGGCTCGGCGGCAGACCCGTTACGGCGAACGCTTAAATCCGATGTCCAGGGCTCAAAAGCAGTGAGCTCGCTGAATTCAGGTGTGTGGTCGCGCAGGGCCTCGTAAAGCGGATAAGAGTAGAGAACAAAACTGCCACCGTTTTGAGTGCCGATCATGACACAGCAATTATTGTTGTCGCCGAGACGATAGAGCTGCTTGGGATTTGCTACCGGCAGCGACCTCAGCATCACCGCATCAATCAGCGTGAAGATCGCAGTGTTTGCGCCTATACCCAGGGCCAAGGTAACCACTACGACCGCCGTGAATGTGGGTGACTTGCGCAGCGTGCGGACGGCGAAGCGCACATCTTGAACGAGGCTCTCGATGAACGGCAAGCCGCGGCGGTCGCAGTAATTCTCTTTCGTTTGCTCCACGCCGCCAAGTTTCATAAGCGCGTCGCGCCGTGCGGCTTCGGGCGTCATGCCAGCGCGAAGATTGTCTTCGATGTGGAGTCGGAGATGGCTCTCTAGCTCCGCGGCAAATTCCGTGTCGCGTTTGCGCTTGCCAAGAAAATCCGTGAGCCGCTTAAAAAACGATCGCATCCATTTCATGTGGCTTGCTCCCTACGATTTGCAAAGTCGCGCACTTTTGGCATCCTCCTGCTCACTCGCAGCGCAAAGCGGTCATGGGATCGACGCGGGTCGCGCGCCGCGCAGGGAGGTAACAAGCGAGGGCCGCTGCGATTAGGAGCAAAACGGCAACGCCACCAACCGCCAGGGGATCGATCGCACTTACTTCGTATAAGACCGATTGCATGGCGCGGCCAACCAAGTACGTACCCCCGAGTCCCAGGGCCAGTCCCGTCAATGCCAGAAGCATCCCTTCTCGCAGAACTAGAGACAGAACTCGCCCGGGCCCTGCTCCCAGCGCCATGCGCAGTCCGATTTCGTGAGTTTGCTGCGCGACGGAGAAAGACATGACCCCGTAAATCCCGATGGCAGCCAGAATCAGAGCGATTACAGCAAAGGCAGCCAGAAGCGCAGTGGCAAAGCGATCGCCCGCCAGCGATTCGTCTACTATTTGATCCATAGTCCTTACGCGGTCGAGGGGCAGATCAGAATCCATGGATTGAACGACGGCTGCAATGCTGTTGCTCATGCTGGCAGGGTCGCCGGCCGTGCGCACTGCAATACTCGCGTTTGGCCAGGGACTCTGCCAGAAGGGAACTTCTATTTCGGGGTAACCTTCACTGCGAATGCCATCGTTGTGAACATCATGGTAGACGCCAACAATCTGCCACTCGATGGGCGGACCTAGCTGCGTTGCCCCTGGAATTAGCTGCGGGACCGCTAGGCGCTGCGCCAGGGGATCCACCTTCGAGAGATACTTTCTTACGAAGGTTTCATTGACGATGGCAACGGGCAACCCTCCCGCAACGTCCTGTTCTGTGAAGCTGCGGCCCTTTTCGATCTGGATTCCGAATGTGCGGAAATAACTTGGAGTGACCATTGCGAAACCTGCGTTAGGGCGCAAGCTGGGATCAGTGATTGATTGTCCCGCGATGCTAAAAGATATGCCGGAGCTGGCACCGAGAATGGGCATACCTGTGGAGACAGAAGCAGATGAGATTCCCGGGAGGGCTTCAATTTTTGCAAGCAACTCTCTGTAGAAATTGGCTATCTGTTCAGAAGTCGCAAAACGATTCTGACGTTGCGGCAAGGAGAATGTCAGCAGGTGATCCTGCCGAAAACCTAGATCCACGCGAGTCAGCTTCCAGAAGCTGTGGATGAGCAATCCTGCGCCTGCCAGAAGTGTCAGCGCCAAGGCAAATTCTGTCACCACTAAGGTGCGCCGCAATCCATGGCGTCCATTTTGTGAAAGTGAGCGCCCACCTTCTTTCAAGGCTTCAATCAGGTTCCAGCGCGAGCTTTGCCAAGCCGGAGCACAGCCACATAGCACACCGGCCAGCGCCGTTGCCGCAAGGGTGAAAACCAACACCGACACGCTTACGTGAATGTCGGCCTCGGTCGGTATCGAGAACGGCGGCAGAATCGCGAGGATCACCTTGAGCATCGCTGAAGCCAGACCGATTCCCAAGGTTCCTCCGATCAAGGCCAAGGCGAGGCTTTCCGTCAGGAATTGCGAAAGCACTTGCCAAGGCGTTGCGCCGAGAGAAGTGCGAACGGCTACTTCCTTCTGACGCGTGGTGCCGCGCGCCAGAAGCAAATTGGCCACGTTCACGCAAGCAATCAACAGCACGAACCCCACGGCGCCCATCAGAAGCCACAGATCCTTGATGGTGTCGCGGCTCGTGAAATCGTTCTGCAGGCGCTCCACTTTGGCGCCCCATCCTTTGTTGGAAAGAGGATAGACCTCGGCAATCCGGCGAGTCACGCCGTCCATGTCGGCATTCGCTTGTTGTAGTGTCACACCAGGCTTCAGTCGGCCCATCACCAGCAGCCAGTGAAAATCGTGATTAATAATCTGATCCGGCTTAAAAGCAAGCGGAACAAACAGGTGGGACTCAAAGCGATCCGGCATGCCGGCAGCGAGCACGCCGACCACCTTGTAGGGTTCACTATTCAGCCGGATTTGCTTGCTGATGATTTGTGGGTCGTCCCCGAAGCGCTCATGCCAAAGCAAGTGAGTCATGATCACGCAATGTTCGTTGCCCACCTTGCCTTCTTCGGGCAGAAAGTCTCTTCCGAGAGAAAAGCCGACTCCTTGCAACTTGAAGAATCCCGGCGCTGTGACTCTGGCTTGCAACGCTTCTGGACGGTTGTCATTGTTCGAGAGGCTGAAAGTTCCGCCACTCCAGGCAACCAGGTCCTGAAAGACGGTGTTCTGGCGCTTCCATTCCAAGTAGTCGGCAGCAGAAACCGTGTTGCGATGTCCGTTGGCCCTATCGGACCACACCATGACGAGCTGTTCGGGATTTGGAAAGGGCAGAGGGGAAAGCAGCGCGGCATAAACGACGCTGAAGATGGCAGTATTTGCGCCGATTCCAATGGCGAGTGTGAGCACTGCCACGGCAGTGAAGCCCGGGCTCTTCCGGAGGATGCGGAAAGCAAAGCGCAGATCTCGCAGAAAGAATTCCAGAAACGGCAGACCACGGCGGTCGCGGTAATTCTCTTTCGTTTGCTCCACCCCGCCAAGCTTCATAAGCGCGTCGCGTCGTGCGGCTTCGAGCGTCATTCCCGCGCGAAGA
>QHYL01000077.1 GCA_003224105.1 Acidobacteriota bacterium
AGAAACAGGTGCGGCTCCGAGTTTGAAAAAATACTCGCTACAAGGAAAAGCATGGGGGCGCGCACGGCTTACAGTCACCTACAAAGACGGTTTGGTCCAGACTATTCATTATTTTGTGACTAAGCCTGAAGTGCGGGCAATGGCAGATCTGGGCCATTTTCTCGCAACCAAGCAATGGTTTGTCGATCCCCAGGATCCGTTTCACCGCAGCCCTTCCTTCATGACCTACGACCGCGAGGAGAACAAGATCGTCATGCAAGACAGCCGCGCGTGGATTGCCGGCCTTGGCGACGAAGGAGGCGGAGGCGCGTGGATCTCGGCGATCATGAAACAGCTTGGTGCGCCGAACCAGGACGAACTGAACAAATTTCAACAGTTCGTGGATGGCGTGCTCTGGGGCGGCTTGCAATACAAGGACGGCCCGAAAAAGTTCGGTGTGCGCAAAAGCCTTTTCTACTACCAGCCGGATCAAATGCCGCAGGGCTACTATCGAAAGGATTTCGATTGGACCTCGTGGACCAGCTGGAACAAGGGGGATTCCGAACGCGTGGACCGCTCCTACGATTACCCTCACGTCGTTGCCGCAGATTGGGTTTTGTACCGGCTAGCCCGCAACTACAACGGGTTAGTGACGAATCATCCCTGGGACTGGTACCTCACAAACGCGTACGAAACATCCGTGGCGATGGTAAAGCTCGCCCCAGGGTATGCCGTTTTCGGCCAGATGGAAGGAGACATCTTCCTTCAGGTGCTGGAGGATTTGCGGCGCGAAGGATGGAACCCGCAAGCGGATGACTTGGAAGCCAAAATGCGCGTACGGGCCAATCGCTGGAAAGACGAAGCGTACCCCTACGGAAGCGAAATGCCGTGGGACTCGACCGGGCAGGAAGAGGTCTACGCCTGGATGAAACATTTTGGCTTTCAAGAAAAAGCGGACGTGACGCTCAACGCCATCCTTGGCTACGATCCTGTAATTCCGCATTGGGGATACAACGGCAGTGCGCGCCGCTATTGGGACTTCATTTTCGCGGGCAAGCTTCGCCAGCTCGAGCGCCAGTTGCACCACTATGGCTCGAGCTTGAACGCCATCCCGCTTCTCGCGGAATTTCGCGAGCATCCCGATGACTTTTATCTTTTGCGCGTCGGCTACGGCGGAACGATGGGCACTCTGACGGGCATCGATCAAGAAGGCTTCCTAGCTCCCGCATTCCATGCATTTCCGGATCTGCTCAGGCCCGACGGGATTACGGGTGACGATGGCACAAATCTATTTGGACATGCGTGGAACACAGCGACCTACATCGTGCATCACCCTGATTTTGGCTGGGTCGCGTTCGGAGGCAATATTCGCGTGGAGGGCGAAACCGTGAAGGTCACTCCGCTCGACTCGTTCCGCATGCGCATGTATCTGGCGTCGACCGGCCTGTGGCTTACGCTGGATGCGGGGCAGTTCGAAGCGCTCGAACTAGACGAGAAGACGGGAGCGATTCGCGTTGGCCTTGCGCCAGCGACGCAATACCTCCAGGTCGCGCGGCTTCGGATCGAGCAACCAGGCAAGATTGAAGGGGCGAAGATCTACCAGCCTGCCAAATCCTGGAAGCAGGAACGCAGCGCCTACGTCGTTCCCCTAGGTGCTGCTACAACTTGGGTGGAGTTAACTCACTGAAAAGATTGGCTGGGAGGCCGGGACTCGAACCAGGATAGCCAGATCCAAAGTCTAATAAAAATCTACTATGTTGTTGATTCGTCTAGTTTTTTCTTGTGTCGCAGTACTTGACTTTGGCTGGTTTTTCGGCTGGTTTTGTTCCCAAGTTGTTCCCAAGTGCTGGGGTGAACCCCTAAGATGGCACAGTTTTCGATGAGCACACTTGCAGTCCTTTGAGTTTTCTTGTCGCGTGTGTTCGTCATCGTCTGAAAAACACTAGGGTTACACTCGCTCGCGACAACTTCACGAGAAGCTTCCTGAAGTATTTTGGTTTGTGTCCCACTGAGTTTAGAAAAGTCCTGCGTGGGAACCGCCCAAGAGTAGCAGGTTGCCAGCCGTGAAAGGAACGTGCAAATGCCCGCAGGCGCGGCCCCCCAAAAAAATCCTGCAAAAGAGGAGTCGAATAACTCCAGGGTGGAAGCAACACGATTAGCTTTCCGGCTACGCGAAGACTTTTTGTGCCCCCGAACTCTCCTGCGTCGCGTACGCAGTGAACTTGATTTTTGGAAGGGCTGGGAATGCAAGTCCAAACAGGCGGCAGAGAGAGAGTCGGCGAATGATAGATGAATCGGGCGGCAGTCCTTTGTTTGGTCCGGGGATGAATGCCAGAAGTTCAGGTTAATCTATCTTTGGCGAGCCGACAATTCAAACGATTCAGAGGACATGCGAGGTTACTATACGCAACTATTCGCGAGCTGCCAGAATGAAAACCACGGAAAAACTGCTCAAAGAGTATAAGAGCCTCAACATTGAAGAGATGGCACTCATTTAATTGGACTCGTCGCCTGGTACAAAGCTCTCGACAGTCTCCTATACCCCCTATAGGGGGTAGTGCACACCGGGGCGATCGTGGCGAGCGCAACGGGCACCATCTGAGGTACAGGGAAGAGGCCGCCATCTGCCCTTCCAAGTTCCTGGGTGGATGCTAATTCGGGTCGCGCTCCATTGTAGATATCCACGAAAAACCTGGATCAAAACTTCGATGACTACGCGAAGAAGGTTTTTGAACTCAATGGTTTCCCTGCCTGCTATGCTGGCTCTCCAGGATGCAATCGGCTATTCCTCTGCTTGGGCCAGGTCTATCACCCATTCCGGCTCAACGCTCGATAAGCACACCATTGATCGAACGCTTCATTCATTGGCACCCGGCGCAGTGCGGCCTGAGGGATGGCTGGGCCTTTACTTAAACAAGCAAGCTAGCCAGTTGAGCGTGCATTTGTCAGAGGTATCCTGGCCCTTTACTGGAGCGTACTGGGCGGGAGAGGAAAATGCTGAATCCTGGTGGCCTTGGGAGCAGCGGGGCTATTGGATTGACGGGGCATTACGTTGTGCCCTCGTGACGGGAGACCGGGAGTTACTGCGAATTGCGCAGGCTCCGGTCGATTACACACTGAGTCATGCTTTTCCCGATGGGTATTTAGGCCCTGCACTTATCAAGAACGGCAAGGAAGACGATCCCCGAGTCGATAATTTTCGTTGGCCGAATACTGTTTTCTTTCGCGCACTTGCAGCTAAAGGTGAAGCATTCAACGATCCGAGCATCGCCGCAGCCATTCAGAAACATTTCCTATCGGACCATGCTCCCTATGGCGGCCCGTCTCGCGACGTGACCAATATCGAAGGAATGTTATGGAGTTACGAGCGCACCGGCAACGAGCGACTGCTGGCAATGGCAGAGAAGGCTTGGGGCGATTTCTTAGTGAGCGCTGAACCGGGAGATTTTGAGTCCGGGGATCTCCATCCCACGCGCGTGTTTGCCAATACGCCCATTAATGCGCACGGTGTGACCCACATCGAAAAGGCGAAGTTGCCTGCCATTCTTTTCCTGCATACAGGAAACCTGAAATATTTGCGCTTCGCGCTGGCAGCGCAGCAGAGAGTCTTCGATCACCATATGTTGATTGACGGCATTCCGTCCACCACAGAAGACTATCGTGGCGTTACCTCCCTTGACTCGCACGAAACGTGCTGCATCTCGGATCATACGTGGACTTGGGGATATCTATTGATGGCAACTGGCGATGGGATATGGGGTGATCGCATCGAGCGGGCGTGCTTCAACGCAGCGTTTGGTGCAATTAAAAAGGACTGGAAAGCACACCAGTATTTTTCCTGCCCGAATCAAGTGTTGGTCACGCAGACTTCCAACCATACTGTTTTACAGCACGGGAACGGTTGGATGTCCTACCGGCCGAATGGAGGACACGGGGTCGCTTGCTGCGGTGGGAACGTACACCGCATGTTCCCTAACTATGCAATCCGTATGTGGATGTCCGATCCGCTTGGCGGCCTAGTCGCCACTCTCTACGGTCCATCGCACGTAAAAGCGACCATCGGTGCCGGAAAGCAGCCCATTTCGATACACCAGGAAACGAATTACCCGTTTGAAGAGGACATCCACTTTGTTTTCCAGTCGGAAGGGTCCGCTTCTTTTCCATGGTCGTTCCGGATTCCTGGATGGTGTTCGGCTCCGCGATTCTTTTTGAATGAAAAACCTCTCCCGCTCCCGGCGATCCAGAATGGTTTTGCGCGCCTGAATCGTCGGTTCGACCCTGGCGATAGAATCACATTGGTTTTGCCGATGAAGACGACTTTGAGTCACTGGCCAGACAACGGCGTGGGGATCGAGCATGGACCACTCGTGTATTCATTACCTCTGAAAGAAGAATGGACGCCGATCGTCCAACCAAAATGGTCCACGTCGGATTTTCCTGATTGGAATGCTACAGCAGTGGGCCCTTGGAACTACGGACTTTCCGTGAATGAGGACACCATCCGCAATCAAGTAAAGGTACAACGTAAACGGATGACAGAAGATCCGTGGATCGATCCTCCGATTAATGTCGTTGTTCCCATGCGAAAAATCAATGGATGGGAGCTTGCTACCAGTCAAAGGGATCCAAATCAAAAATTCACACCACCTCTTCCCGATCTGGCAGCGGGCTCAGTGGCAACTGATACTGAGAGCGTTGCTCTTGTTCCTTATGGGGCGACTCACCTCAGGCTTACAGTGTTTCCTCAAATCACATAGGAGCTTCGCTCCCGATAGATGTCCCAGATTTGTCGTAGTCGAACCTATGGTCTACAAAACACTATGATTACAAGAAGAAGGTTCTTTGGTTCCGTGATGGCTCTATCTCACCTCCTTGGTTTGCAAGGGAAAATCGATGGGCGGGCTTTGGCGCAACCGATGCCAGAAAGCGTCTCCGATGACGACCTAACGCACTACGTCAACCTTGCGATTGGCACGGGTGGCCACGGGCACACCTATCCGGGTGCTACTGTGCCTTTCGGCATGGTGCAGCTTTCGCCGGACACGTACAACGACGGGTGGGACTGGTGCTCAGGCTACCACCGCTCGGACAACTCAATTATGGGTTTCAGCCACACGCACCTGAGCGGAACTGGCGTCGGGGATATGCTGGATGTATTGCTGATGCCCGGAACTGGGAAAGCAAAAACCGTTCCCGGCTCACGCGAGAAGCCCGAAGAAGGCTACCGTTCTCGCTTTGACCATAAAGACGAGATTGCCGAGCCGGGATATTACTCGCTCATTCTTCGAGACTATGACATCCGAGCCGAACTCAGCGCCACAGAACGCGGAGGATTTCACAAGTACACCTTACCGCTAAGCGATAGCAGCCACTTCATCCTCGATCTGGTCCATGCTTTTGGCAATTCCCCGGACTCGATTCTGTGGTCGGAACTCAAGGCCAAAAACAACGACACGATTTTGGGAGGACGCGGCGTTTCTCGATGGGCGCGCGGACGGCAAATCTATTTTGCAATGAAGTTTTCCAAGCCCTTCCGTGAATTTGAAATCTTTGAAGAAGACAAGGGATTGGGACCGGGAGTGCACGAAGCAAGAGGCAAGCATCTGAAATGCGTAGTTAAGTACCAGACGTCTCCGGGTGAAGTGATCTATGTAAAAACCGGCATCTCAGGAGTGAGTGTCGAAGGGGCTCTAAAGAATCTAGAGTCTGAGATTCCCGATTGGGATTTCGCCAAAGTCCGTCAGGCAGCCAAGCAATCCTGGCAGCGCGAACTATCTCGAATTCGAATCGAATGCTCGAACCAGAAGCAAAAAGAGATTTTCTATACGGCGCTCTACCACATGATGGCTGCGCCCACTTTGTTTGACGATGTCGACGGCCAGTACCGCGGCATGGACGACAAGATTCATCGTCTTCCGCCCGGCCTTCATAACTACAGCACGTTCTCACTGTGGGATACCTATCGCGCGACCCATCCGCTGTACACTCTCGCTCAGAGCCATCGCATACCCGATTTCGTAAATTGTCTGATCCGCATGGCGGAGGAAAGCCCGGAAGGGATGCCGGTCTGGCCACTGCAGGGAAAAGAAACGGGCTGCATGACCGGCTATCATTCAGCAGCCGTCATTGCCGAGGCTTGCGTCAAGAAGTTTCCGAAACTCGATTTGGCCAAGGCATATCCACTGATGAAAAAGCGGGCCATGGCGGACGACTATCGCGGCTTAGGCCTCTACCGCAAGCTCGGCTATATCCCTGCTGACAAAGAGGAGGAATCCGTCAGCAAAACGCTCGAGTATGTGTACGACGATTGGGCAGTTGCTCACGTGGCTCACGCCGTAGGAGCAGTGGAGGACGCGAAAATTCTGCGCGAACGATCCACAAATTATCGCAACGTCTTCGACTCCAAGGTGCGCTTCATGCGTTCGCGCCTGGAGAACGGAGACTGGGCGGAGCCCTTCGATCCAAGAGGGATGGGGCACTCAAAGAAGTGGCACGACTATACGGAATCCAACGCCTGGGAAACAACCTTTGGCATCCAGCACGACCCGAAAGGATACATCGAGCTTTTTGTCGGACGTCAGGCCTTTCTGGAAAAGCTGGACGAACTGTTCAACCAAAGCTCCGACCTTCCCGCGGATGCTCCTCCTGATATCGCAGGGCTGGTCGGCCAATACGCCCACGGTAACGAACCTTGCCATCATATCGCCTATCTCTATTCCTATGCGGGAGCTCCGTATAAGACCCAGGAACGAGTGCGCCAACTTCTGGAAACAATGTACGACAACCAGCCGGACGGACTGGCTGGCAATGAAGACTGTGGACAAATGTCTGCGTGGTATGTCATCAGCGCGCTTGGTTTCTATGCCGTCGATCCGGTAAGCGGAAACTATGTCTTCGGGACACCACTATTCGATCACGCGTCAGTTGAGCTTGGGAGTGGGAAGAGTCTGGTTATCAAAGCAGAGCGTAGCTCACCAACCGATCAATACATTCAATCAATCGAATTCAATGGCAAACCTTATTCAAAAGTGTGGTTCCGTCACGCAGACATCGTGAATGGGGCCACTATTGTGTTCACCATGAGCGCGGAGCCGAACATGCAATTTGGCGCTGAAGAAAGCGCAGCGCCGCCGTCCCTGACCTCTTAACACTTTCTTTTTCTTTCAGTCGCCGCGGCAAAGCATGGCACCATCGCCTTAGAAAAGAACCATTACTTTCATTTTACGGTCGAGGCCATTGACAAGGGCCGCGAGAATTCCTATCTTTCACAGAGAATCATGATGGGGCAATTTGTTCCTTGGCAGAACGCATGGCGAGCGCCAGTCTCCCTTGCTGGCATGAGCATATGACGTCGCGGAGTACGAGCGTTTGGAGGGGTTCGCAGAACTGACCTGCAAATTGTTTTCCGCCTCCCAGACCTACCCCAGACAAGCCCGGCCCTCAGTAACGCAGGAAATCTTGAAATGAAAACGGGATCCTTTGTGTCAATCCAAGTTGACTCTCACCATGACTCTCAAAAAAAGGGAACGGGAAAACCCTCCTGCAACATGTCAGAAAGCGCGGTAGATAACTCTTGACTCCGAACTTCAAAATGCAGGCGAGATGGTTTTTTCGGCAGATGCGGCCCCTCCTGCCTGCTTATTCTTTGAGCGTGGTGCTTATAGTTCTAAGCGGTCTCATGTTTCTCCTCGACCCTTTGCTCATGAAGTGGCTGATTGATCGTGTCCTGCCCCGAAAAGACTTTCGTCTCTTGCTTTTTGCCGCACTTGGATTTTTCGCGTTGTACGTCTTCCGATTGGGCTTCTTTACGTTGTCACAACTGGTGAATTTCCAGACCATCCAGAAACTGGTGCTGCGGATGCGGCTGAACATCCTGGAGCAGATGAACAAGCTTTCGGCTGACTACCATGAAACCACGCCCGTGGGAGAAAGGCTTTATCGGGTAGAGCAGGATGTCGACCAGGTGGCCGAAGTAGGATCAAATCTTGTGCCCTTTGTCTTGCAAACTGCGTTCAAGGCCGTGTTTGTC
>QHYL01000078.1 GCA_003224105.1 Acidobacteriota bacterium
TTTCAGCTGGCGCAAGCGTTCAACAACTTTTATCACAAACACCACATTCTCTCGGAAGCGGACGAGCAGAAGCGCGCGTTTCTACTTCAATTGACGGAATTGGTCGAAACCCAACTCGCCCGCGCCCTGAGTCTGTTGGGAATCGAAGCGCCAGAGAAGATGTAACGGTTCGCAAACTTGGGGTCCAGCGTTCCTTCGTTCACACTCAGGACAAAGCCGCGCCCAAACAAAACTCCCTAATACGACATCACGAGATGCACGAGTGTACGGAGCGCCACACCCGTTGGACCTTTGGCCAGCCAAGGCTTGGCATCGTCGTTCCACGCGGTGCCGGCGATGTCCAGGTGAATCCACGGCGAATCGCCGGTAAATTCCTTGATGAACATCGCTCCGGTAATCGCGCCGCCGCCCTTGCCGCTGCCGATGTTCTGAATGTCCGCGACAGTTCCTTTGATGAATTCGCGATAGTCGTCGTCAACGGGCATCTGCCACATTTTTTCGCCGGCCGCTTTTGAGCTGGCGAGCAGCTTATCGGTGAACGCCTGGTCAGATCCAAAAACGCCCACGTTGATGCTCGCAAGCGCCACCACGATCGCACCCGTCAGCGTCGCCGCGTCAATCAGATATGTGGCGCCAAGCTGCTTCGCATAATGTACGCCGTCTGCAAGAATCAGGCGCCCTTCCGCGTCGGTGTTCAGCACTTCAATGGTTTTACCGGACATGGCGGTCTGAATGTCACCGGGCTTTTGCGCCCGTCCGCCCGGCATGTTTTCCGTCGAGGGCACCACGCAAATCACTTTAACGCTAGGCTTGAGCGCCGCGAGCGCGCGCATCACGCCAATCATCGTGGCGCCGCCAGCCATGTCGTACTTCATCTTCTCCATGCCATCGGCCGGCTTGATGGAAATTCCGCCGGTATCAAACGTCACAGCTTTGCCGATCAACCCGATAACCGGCGCGCCCGGCTTGGCCGCCGGGGGATTGTAGGTGATGATCATCATCCGCGGAGGCTCGACGCTGCCTTGAGCCACGCTGAGTAGTCCACCCATCTTCAACTCCGCGATTCTCTTTTCATCGAGAATCTCTACCGATAGACCGGCCGCCTTGGCCATGGCCTCGGCTTTTTGCGCCAGAATGGTTGGCGTCATTTTGTTCGAAGGTTCGTTCACCAAGTCCCGCGCAAAATTTTGCGAATCCGCAATGATGCGGCCCTTCGCCAGGCCTTTTTCGCCTGCTCCCCGTTCTGAGTCGGAATAACCGGCAACTGCTACGCTCTCGATTTTCTTGTCGTTCTTCTTGTCGGTCTTGTACTTGTCCGGTTCGAAATCAGCAGTCAGCACACCTTCTGTGATCACCTGCGCGGATTCCCCCGTGGCATCTCCTTCCCGCACCAGCAGCGCCAGGTTTTTAACAGACCGCGACTTCAAATAGCGCAGCGACGCACCGCTAATCTTCCGCAGCGTCGCCGAATTGAATTGCTCCCTCTTCCCCGCCCCAACCAAGAGCAACCGCACCGCTTTCAGTCCCGCAGGCGCGTGAATCAGCGTGAATTCCAGCGCTTTGCCCGTAAGCTCGCCGCTCTTCGCCAGCTTGCGCAACAGCCCTCCGGTCAACTGATCGATCTCCGAAACGCGCCCCTGGACCGGATCGGTCTCTTCAAACACATACGAAACCAGTGCCTCCGTTTCGATTCCTGCGAACGGCTTACTCTCCAGCGTAATTTGCATGGTGCTCTATCGCCTCCGATTGCGATACATGGATTCTTCCACTTCCCTGCGGGCTTCCTTGGTGCGCTCGTCAGCGCGGCGGTCCCAAACTTTCTTGCCTTGCACCAGCGCGATCTCCACCTTGGCGATGCTATTGCGGAAGTAGATCCGCAGGGGGATAACCGTCAATCCTTTAGACTCTGAGCGGCCCGAAAGTTTGTGGATTTCGTTCTTGTGCAGCAGAAGTTTCCGCGACCCCAGCGGCTCATGATTCCAGGGACCGCCCGGTAAGTACTGTGCAATGTGTGCGTTAACCAACCAGGCGCCGTTCGGCTTGAAATCCACGTAAGCGTCCCGGATGTTGGCTTTCCCTTCCCGAAGCGCCTTCACCTCCGTGCCATGAAGGACCAAGCCCGCCTCATGTTTCTCAAGAATATGGTAGTTATACGACGCAGCGCGGTTCTGCGCCACGATTAGCTCGCCCGGCTTGGCGTCCTTTGCAGATTTTTTTGCAGGCTTGGCCACGACCGTCCATCATAGCCGCAGTGGAAAAAGTTGTCACCTTCGGGTGAAAACTGATTCAAAATTGCTATTGTTTCCTGTAGGCCAGTCAACCTCTGTCGCCTTGCCGCACGTCTAATGCGAGTGTTAGACTTCAAAGGCAAGATCTTCCAGGCCTCGGAGAGAGCATGCAGCAAAAGTGGGGAACCCTAATTCTTTGTGTGAGTTTCGGACTCTGCGCCGCCGGATGCCCAAAGGGAGGCGGCGAGTACAACCAGGGATTGAAGGCAGAAAACCTCCAGGACTACGACGCGGCTGTCGCGTACTACCAAAAGGCGCTTAAATCTGATCCCCGCAACGCCACCTACAAAATCCGGCTACACCAGGCGCGATTTGACGCCGGCGAATTTCATATCAAGCGCGGCCTGGAAATGCGAAAAAGAGGCGAACTGGACGGCGCCGGGATCGAATTCCAGAAGGCGCTCGTCGCCGATCCCTCCAGCTCCATTGCCGAACAAGAATTGAAGCGCACTGCGGAAATGATCGGGGAGAGGAATCACACGAACGAACCTGAAGCCCCGGCCGACCACAACCAGCAGCCGCTGGCTTCCATGCCACCGGAGATCAAGCCGCTTTCCCGGGCGCCCATCAGCATGAAGATGTCCAACGACGCCAAGATCGTCTTTGACACCATCGGGAAGTACGCGGGACTGACGATGATCTATGACCCCGACTTCCCTGCCCGGCGCATCACCGTGGACTTCAACAACGTCACGCTGGAACAGGCGCTTGAGATCGTTTCGCTGGAAAGCAAGGCGGTGATCAAGCCGGTGACGGAGAACACGCTTTTCGTGTTTCCGGACCAGCCGCAAAAGCGCCGGGACTACGAAGAAGAGGTCGTCAGGACTTTCTATCTTTCCAATGTTACGCAGCCTCAGGACATCACCGAAATCATGACCGGGCTGAGGCAATTGTTCGACTTGAAGCGCGTCCAGCAGGTCAACGCGCAAAACGCCATCATCATCCGCGACACACCCGACAAATTGATGCTGGTCCAAAAACTGATTGACGACATTGATAAAGCCAAGCCGGAAGTCGTCGTCCAGGTCGAAGTCCTGCAGGCTAGCAAGGACCGGCTCCGCGAACTTGGCATTCAACCCGGTTCGCAAGCCTCTGTTGCGCTCACGAACGGCACCACATCCAGTAGCTCGGGTGGTACATCCACAACTACAAGCAATCCGATTACGTTCGATACTTTTCGGCACCTCAACCCCAACAGCTTCAGCGTCACGCTGCCGAGCTTTACCGCCAACCTTGTTGAGAATGACTCGGACACGAAAATCATTCAGAACCCGGAGATTCGTTCCGTGGATGGTCAAACGGCCAAACTCAAGATCGGCCAGCGAATTCCAGTGGCTACGGGGAGCTTTCAAGCAGGTGTAGGCGTTGGCGGCGCCGCCGGCGCAGGTTTCGTGAATCCATTGGTCAATACGCAGTTCACTTATCTGGACGTCGGAGTCAACGTGGACATGACTCCCCGCGTGCACCCCAACCATGAAGTCAGCTTGAAACTACGTATCGAGATCTCTTCCCAGTTAAACACGGTGAACATCGGGGGGATTTCACAGCCAGTGATCGGGTCGAAGACCATCGAGCACGACATCCGGCTAAAAGAGGGTGAGGTCAATATCCTCGGAGGGTTGATCGAGAGTACGGACACGAAAACCATCAGTGGATGGCCCGGGCTGGCAAGGATTCCGATCTTGGGCCGGCTTTTCGCCGATAACAAGGTGGATCACCTGGAAGACGAGACGCTGATCGTTTTGACTCCGCATATCGTTCGAATGCCTGATTGGACGAAAGCGAATCTGCGCGCCATACTCTCCGGCACAGAAACCAACGTGCAAACCAGGCGCGAGAGCGAACTTCGCACTCCACAACCGGAGCCACCTCAGGCCCCGCCGACGACGCAACAGTCTCAACAGCCGCCCGCAGCCGCAGCAGCCACGACTCCTAATACGCCTGCAACGCAGGCTCAGTCGGGCAATGCTGTCGCGAGGATTCGTTTCGAGCCGCAAACTCTCACGCTCAAGGCAGGCCAAACCGCAACCTTGGGTGTGGTCGTCGAAAACGTGAACGACCTTTACTCGATCCCTTTGTTGCTTCAGTACGATCCCAAAGTGATTAGCGTCGAAGAAGTGCAGCACGGCGGATTCCTCTCTGGCGGGGGCTCCCAGGTGATCGCCATTCCCTGGCAAGTGCTGAAGGACAAAGGCCAGGCCATTATTTCTGCCACTCGTCCGCCCAGCACTCCTGGGGTCAGCGGAAGCGGTACATTGATCGGCGTCGTCGTGAAAGCTTTGGCGCCCGGCTCCACGAACTTGTCCATTGTGCAGGTGAACGCCAAGGACTCGCAGCAAAAGGCCATCCCGCTGGTCACCAGCGAAGCAACTTTACAAGTTCAGCAGTAGTCCAATTTAGAGGAGCCCTAATTCAGAATCCTTTGATTTACGCTGAAAAGAGATGTTGTCTGTTTCCCCAATTCGAAAGCGTACCTGCCGGCAGCGAGACAACTCGCAAGCGGGCCTGACTCTTCTTGAATTGATCCTGACCTGTTCCATCCTGCTGATTCTGTCTTCCGCCGCTCTGCCGATCGCCAGGTACGCCGTGGTTCGCGAGAAGGAAGCGGTTCTTCGCCACAATCTCGACGAAATCCGTGACGCCATCGATCGTTACAAAGACGCCGCGGACCACCAGGCAATCCGCGTCGAAATAGGAACCGAAGGCTACCCTCCGGATCTCCAAACCCTCGTCACGGGGGTCAAGCTGGGAAGCAGCGGCGACAAAAAGATTGTTTTTTTGCGAAAGATTCCCATCGATCCCATGACCGGAAGCGCCGACTGGGGCTTGCGGGCTGTCCAAGATGATCCCGACTCGCGGCATTGGAGCGGCAAGGACGTTTTTGATGTGTATTCCCAATCCACGGGAACGGCGATGGATGGAACGAAGTATTCGGATTGGTGATAGGAGAATGAACTTAACGTGAAGATGCAACGGCACAATCGATTTGCTGCGAAACTGCGGAAGGGTGGCTGCAGAGGAAGCAATCTCGGGTTCACGCTCATTGAGTTGATGATCGTCATGAGCATCATCTTGATTCTCATAGGCATGGCTGCGATTCGCTATGACAAAGTCGTGCAGCATTCCAAGGAAGCTGTATTGAAAACCGACCTTCGCACGATTCGTGACGCCATCGATAATTACACACTGGACAAGCAAGCCGCGCCGCAATCCGTGGATGATTTACAGCAGGCCGGCTACCTCCGCTCCGTGCCAACCGACCCCATGACCAACGCCAAGGATTGGGTGCCGGAGTTCGATAGCGTAGTCCTGAGCCCCGACCAGACCACCACAGGAATGACTAACGTGCATTCGAATTCCAGTAGGACGGCTCTCGACGGCACTCCCTACAACGAGTGGTAGTCGCCTCCGCATTTCATTCAGAAGATGACTTCGCATGGCGCTAACTTCGCATGAAAATAATCCGTTTTGAACTTCCCCGCGATTTGACGAGAACGGGCTCGTCCGTTATAGTAACTAGGCGGGGTGGAGCAGCCTGGTAGCTCGTCGGGCTCATAACCCGAAGGTCGTCAGTTCAAATCTGACCCCCGCAACCAATTTGGAGATTCACAGGCCGGGCATCAGGCACCCGGCCTTTTGTTTCCGGATTGGCCAAAGAAAGCGGTTGACTGGCCCCTCTGCCTATTCAAATTGCTTTCGGAACTGAGCGAATTGCTGTTTCAAATCCGCAATCTCATTTTTGAGCGCTGCGATTTCCTCTTCCAACTTGCTCACTCGGTCTCCGTCGAGTGCGTGTTCAGCACCCGCTGCAGGCGCCGCGTGCGCCTTTGGCTCCGGCTCTGCCTGCACGACGTCGCCAGACAAAAGGTGGGCATAGCGCGTTTCTTTCGTGCCCGGCTGCCTGGGAAGCGGCTTGACGAGCGGTGGCTCGCGCGTCATCAAATGCTGCAAGCTCGATTGCACTGCCCCCAGGTCGTCGAAGGAATGCATACGCTCGGAGCGGCTTCGCAGCTCCCCCGGCGTTTGCGGCCCCCGCAGCAGCAACAAGCACAGGATGGCGGTCTCGTGGCGGTAGAAATTGAAGGCTTCCTGCAACCGGTGCTCATACTTGGTCACCCTACTGTCTGCCGGACTCACCGACCGGACCAGCGACTGCCCCTCCAAAGAGTGCAAGGCCTTACGGACGGCTGCTTCGTCCAAGTTCATCATGGGATCGCGGTTTGATTTCTGATTGCATGCGTTGACCAGCGCGTTCAGCGAAAGGGGATAGTACTCCGGCGTGGTGACTTCCTTCTCCACCAGCGCCCCTAATACCCGGCATTCCACTTCATTTAGAACGATGTTCACTGCCGGAAATCATACAACAGGTTCGCGAAACGCTCTGTGCCCTGCGAAATCGCTCTCCCAAGCCTCTGTCGAGCTGACATTACCGTTTAAAGAAGAGCGCGGGAGAAATTGGACCGCAAGAATTGATTCTGGCTTCGTGGGATTTGCATTGCAAGAATCGCCACGACCTACTGGGCGGCCTGCGCTTGAATCGCGCCTTTTAACTCCACCTCGATGTTGACGGAGTGTTCGACCTTGAGAAGCCAGTTGCCCGGATTCTTCAATCCCCACTCGATGAAAGGCACGCTGAACTTCGCTCTGCCCGTCCAATGATCGCCGGAGAGATTGGCCTGTACCGGCACCGTCAATTCGTGCTCACTGCCGTGCAGCACAAAAATCCCGTGGATTTGCACCGTCGTTTCTCCCTGCGTCTCAAGTTTTCCGCTAACGCTGTCCGGCCGGAAAATGATCTCGCCGAATCGTCCGCTTTCAAGAACTTCCTTGTGCATCTTCTTGTCACGCCCGTCGTTGCCGCTTTTTCCACTTGTGGCGTCAACAACGATCTCTCCGCTCGCCTTCCCCGTCGCTGGATCGACCTGCAGACTCCCGCGCTTCAAGGCGAAAGTCCCGTGCACCGTATGCAGCGAACTTCCAAGCGTCCAATCCACGCTGGTTTGCGCCGGATCGACCGTGAAAACCAGTGAGCTGGCTGGCGGCTGCGGCGCAGCATGCTGGGGCAACGCGATCAGCACCGGCAACGCTACCAGGAGCGCTCCACACAAATAGAGAACCGGTTTCAGCCGGCTTCCGAGCAATCTCACAATTCACCTTTCCTTTGAGAACCCTGAGGACCTTATGCGGTAACGAGTTGCCATGCTAATCGCGCACCCACCTCCGCCAATAACCGGAGAGAAGTATCCTGCAAGTGTGCTGTCAACAGTCCCGTGAACAAATCAGGGTCCTTAGCCAGACTTTGCAGAACCCGCCTTCGCAACGGCGCACAGCCATCAAGCAGCAAGAGCAGCCGCGACATGAGAAGTGGCCGCCTTGCCAGCCGCCGGTGAGCCGATTGATACTTCTCGAGATCTCCAGCCTCCAACGCATCGGCAAGCGCCAGCGCCTGTCGAAAGCTCAACCCTAATCCTTCCCCGGTAATCGCGTCTACGCTTCCCGAAGCATCCCCCACGAGTGCGATATTCTCGCGGCACACGCGGTCGAGCCTGCAAGTTGCCGTCACAGCGCCCCGTTGCACGCTGCTCAGCTTTACGTCCCTTAGATTGTCCGCCAGCTTTGGAAATTCCCTGAGCGCCTCGTCAACATTCATTGCAGAATCGCGCGAAATCCGTCTCTGCGCAAATCGCCGTTCCCCGTTCAAGCCTGCATGCAAACCGCTCCAATGCCGTACGCGCGAATGGATGCCGTCCGCGCCAACAACCCACTTCGCTCGAACCGATTTCCCCCCTGCGATTGCGCCTTCCTGTGTGACGGAGGTCACAGGAGCATTCCACAAGAGCTCGACGCCGCATTCTACGGCGCGAGCGGCCATTTTCTGATGCAGAACGGTTCGCCGCACGCCGATTCCGGCGTCACCTGGAAAATTCGCTGTCGCTGAAATGCTTCCATCAATGAAGCGAATGCGCTGGAAACTCTCTCCGTCTCCGGCTTGGATGTAAATGCCGAGTTCGCGAAGCGCCGCGAGGGTTCCCGGCAGAAGCCCCTCCCCGCAGGCTTTATCAATCGGCGGCTTTGCGCCATCCACAACGACTACGGAGAATCCCCTCTTCCGCGCGGCGATGGCCGCGGCCAATCCCGCTGGTCCGCCTCCGACAACTAACACGTCTGTGGTTAGCCCCATGGGAACCTCATCTTTCTGAGTGCTTAAACAACTCCGCCTGGAGGAAACGCTGTTCCTTTGATTAGATGTAAGAAGATTAGATGTAAGAAACCATATCGGGATGCCTGCGGGGACGGGCGAACGCCAAATCTTGATATATAACTGGCGTTTATTTGATTTAGCATAACTATTAATTTGACTGATTGACTTCCCGTACCGCATCCTGATAATCTTCATGGCGATATGACGAGCATCGCCATCACCAGCACCCAGGGCGGCCACGCCGTTTTTCAGGCCGTCCGAGTACGTGTCGTAATTGTAGGAATCAGCTTTGTCCTCGTAGGAGGACGCACCGGCGGATGATGGCGGCGTAAGCCAAAGCGAACCAGAAGAATTCGGCCATCATCCAGACCCGGATGATGGCTTTTTTTATGGCTTGCTTCGGCATTTCTGCCGTCTTGCAAGCGGAGGAACCATCAAGTGACTGACGCAAACCTCAAGCCTCGAAGCCACGCCCTGATTGACGGAGCGAATCGCGCCGGAGCGCGCGCCATGCTGCGCGCCTGCGGCCTAAATGATGACGATTTCCAGAAACCACTCATCGGCGTCGCCAACACCTGGATCGAAATCGGTCCCTGCAACTATCACCTTCGCGAACTGGCGGAACACGTCAAGCAAGGCATTCGCGCCGCGGGCGGAACTCCACTGGAGTTCAACACCGTTTCCATTTCCGACGGCATCACCATGGGCACCGAGGGTATGCGCGCTTCGCTGGTGAGCCGTGAAGTCATCGCGGATTCCATTGAGCTGGTCACCCGCGGCAATTTGTTTGACGCGCTGATCGTTCTCGTGGGCTGCGACAAAACGATTCCTGCTGGAATCATGTCGCTGGCGCGGCTGAATATTCCGGGCCTGGTCTTGTACGGCGGCTCCATTGCGCCGGGCAAGTTTGAAGGTCACGCCGTGACGATTCAAGACGTTTACGAAGCGATTGGCGCCCACGCCCGCGGCAGCATGAGCGACGCGCAGCTCAGGTCCCTCGAGACTTCAGCTTGTCCCGGAGCGGGCGCTTGCGGAGGACAATTCACCGCGAACACCATGGCGCTGGTTTGCGAATTTCTAGGAATCGCGCCGATGGGACTTTCGAGTGTTCCCGCCACAGACTCGGCGAAAGCCGCCTCAGGCCGGCGTGCCGGCGAATTGGTGATGGAGCTTCTTCGCAAAGATGTGAAGCCATCGAAGATCATTACAAAGCCGGCGATCGAGAATGCGATTGCGGGAGTCGCAGCCACCGGCGGGTCTACAAATTCGGTTTTACATCTGCTGGCCATTGCTAACGAAGCCAAGATTTCTCTTTCCATCGATGATTTTGATCGCATTAGTTCACGGGTGCCGATTCTTGCCGATCTGAAACCGGGCGGAAGATTTGTTGCGACGGATCTTTATGCCGCTGGTGGCACGGCGCTTGTTGCCAAGCGCATGGTGGAGGGCGGCTTTCTGCACGGTGAGTGCCTCACGGTTACAGGCCGAACGCTAGCCGAAGAAGCTAACGCGGCGAAGGAAACGCCTTCGCAAGAAGTCGTGCGTAAGCTCAACGCACCGCTTAAACCGACAGGTGGCCTCGTCATTTTGAAAGGAAATCTCGCGCCGGAAGGCTGCGTCATCAAAGTCGCAGGACACAATCTACAAAATTTCAGCGGCCCCGCTCGCGTTTTCGACAGCGAAGAAGCGGCCTTCGCTGCGGTTGAAAAGGGAGCGATTAAAGCCGGTGACGTCGTTGTGATTCGCTACGAAGGCCCGAAGGGCGGCCCCGGGATGCGCGAAATGCTCGCGGTGACCGCCGCATTGGTTGGCGAAGGCCTGGGTGATTCCGTGGCGCTTTTGACCGACGGCAGATTCTCCGGCGCCACCCACGGCTTGATGGCTGGTCACGTTGCGCCTGAAGCAGTGAACGGCGGCCCGATTGCGGCGGTCGCGGATGGAGACATCATTACTTTTGACATTCCCAAGCGCCAATTGAACGTCGGACTCACGGCCGCGGAAATTCAAAAGCGCATGGCTTCGTGGAAGCCGCCGGCTCCTCGATTTGTGAACTGCGTCATGGCCAAGTACGCGCTGCTGGTTTCCTCTTCTTCCCTTGGCGCGGTTACGAGTTTGCCCGCAACTTTTGCGGCATCCGCTCAGCCTGCTTTGAATGCGAGGACCCCATGAAGCTTACCGGTGCGGAAATACTTTGCGAAACGCTCACGCGTCTCGGCGTGCGCGACATTTTTGGTTATCCCGGCGGCGCGATTCTTCCGGTGTACGACGCGCTCGGCAAATCGAAATTGCATCACGTCCTGGTGCGGCACGAACAGAGCGCCACCCACATGGCCGACGGCTACGCGCGGGCGAGCGGCGACGTCGGCGTGGCGATGGCGACGTCAGGTCCTGGCGCAACCAACATGGTTACCGGCATTGCCACCGCGATGATGGATTCTTCGCCAGTCGTATGCATCACCGGGCAAGTGAGCAGCAAAGTCATTGGCTCCGACGCTTTTCAGGAAATCGACATCACTGGCATCACCATGCCGATTACGAAACACAACGTGGTGGTCACGCAGGCCGGCGACATTGCGCGAACGATTCGCGAAGCATTTGTCATTGCGAAAAGCGGGCGACCGGGTCCGGTGTTGGTGGACGTTACCAAAGACGCGCAGCAAGCGACTGCGGAATTCGATTGGGACGCCTGTACGCCCAAGCTTCCGCCCAAGCGCATACGCAACAATCACAACCAGGCTGAATTTGATCGTGCTATCGAATTGCTCAACACCGCCAAACGCCCGGTCATTCTGGCTGGCCGCGGAATCATGCTCTCCAATGCGATGCAAGCTTTTGAAAAATTTGTCCGCGTCGGAAATTACCCCGTAGCAATGACTCTCCTCGGCATCGGCTGTTTCCCCGCCAAGGATCCGCTCAACCTGGGGATGATGGGCATGCACGGCGAAGCGTGGGTGAACCACGCGATTCAAGAAGCGGATCTGCTTATTGCGGTCGGCATGCGTTTCGATGACCGCGTGACCGGCGATTTGCGGACCTATGCCAAGAACGCCCGCAAGATTCACATCGAAATCGACCGCGCGGAAATCAACAAAAACGTAAAAGTGGACGCGGCGCTGGTGGGCGACGCGCGCGAAGTGCTCGAAAATCTCACGCCGCACATCGAAACTCGAGACCACAGCGCTTGGATTCGCCACATCAACGAATTGAAGGGTGACTCCGCAGTGCGCGACATTCAGAGCTTGCCCGACACGGGCCATCTTTACGCCGCGCACGTCATCAACGACCTTTGGAAGGAAACGCGCGGCGACGCCATCGTGGTCACCGACGTGGGCCAGCATCAGATGTGGGAAGCGCAGTATTACCACCACGACCGCCCGCGCACGCTGATTACTTCCGGCGGGCTCGGCACTATGGGTTTCGCGCTGCCCGCAGGTATCGGCGCGAAATTCGCGAAGCCGGATTCGGAAGTTTGGGTGGTTGTCGGCGACGGTGGATTTCAGATGACCATGAGCGAACTGGCCACCATCGTGCAGGAAAAGATCAGCGTGAAGATCGCCATCATCAACAACGGCTATCTCGGCATGGTGCGCCAGTGGCAGGAATTTTTCTACGACAAGCGTTACGTGGCCACGCCCCTGGTTGCGCCTGACTTCGCGGCTCTGGCGAACGCGTTCGGCATCCGCGCGGAACGCGTCACCACGCGTACGGAATCGGTCTCCGCGATTCGAACTGCGCGCGAAGCCAACGAAACCGTGCTGCTCGATTTTCGCGTCGAGCAGGAAGATTCTGTGTATCCGATGGTTCCGGCGGGCGCGTCGCTGCACGACATGATCCGTCGCCCGCACAATCCGCTGGTCGAAACGGCTTCGGACGCATAAGGAAGGAAAGAAGGCATGCAAACACTCGTTGCGTACGTGGAAAACAAACCGGGCGTCCTGAATCGCGTCTCCTCTCTTGCGCGGCGGCTGGCCATCAACATTGATTCGCTCACCGTCGGGCCAACGGAAAACGAAGAGATTGCGCGCATGACTATCGTCGCGCACACCGACGAGCGCGGCGCTCACCGCTTGGAGGCCAGCCTCGAAAAGCTCGTGGACGTGCTGCTGGCGGAAAACATTTCCGGGCGTGCTTTACTCGAACGCGATCTGGCTTTGATCAAAGTCGCCGCGGACCAGCAGAATCGCCCGCATTTGATGGAGTTAATCAAAGTTTTTCGCGCGCGCGTGGTGGACGTCGCTCCGGAATCGCTGATTATCGAGGTTTCCGGCACGGTGGACAAAATTGACGGGTTGCTCGAAGTGCTTAGGCCATTTGGCGTTCTGGAGATGGCGCGCACAGGACGCATCTCCATGACCCGGGGCAATGATTTGCTGCGGCCGCCGCTGCTGGACATTGAGAGTTCGGCGAGTGAACCCGAAGTTTCGAAGGTGAAGTAGCGGCGTAGTTTTCACTCGAAAAGCTTCAGAATCCGGACGCGAGTGCGAACGTCTCTAAATAACCCCGCACACTGCAGCACACATTTGGCCGT
>QHYL01000079.1 GCA_003224105.1 Acidobacteriota bacterium
GCAGCCTTGGAAGCGAAGAAATTTCCGCATCACAAAACGGATGCCACGTACTTTGAGGTGCCGAATCGCATCCGGGAAAACATTGCGAAACTCATCGGAGGAAAGCCAGAGGAAATTGCGCTCACCAGCGGAGCCAGCGCAGGGGCCGCCGCGGTGGCCTACGCACTGAAGTGGAATCCCGGCGACGAAGTCGTCGTCGCCAAAGGGGAGTTCCCCCTGCAATACACAACATGGTTTCCAATGAAAGAACGGGAAGGTCTGGAGTTGAAGATTGTCGCGCCGCGTGAGCGCTTTCTCACGGCTGATGATCTCATCTCCGCAATGACGCCAAGGACCCGCATCATTTCCGTCAGCCTGGTGCGCTACGACGATGGTTCGCTGCTGGACGCGCCGCGTGTTGCCGCGGCGTGCCATAAGCGAGGTGCTCTGCTGCTTCTCGACGCAAGCCAGTGTTGCGGCGCAATGAAAATGGACGTACATCAATTGGGCGCGGATTTTCTCGTTTGCGCGGGTTATAAGTGGCTGCTCAGCGCGTTCGGCACGGGATTCTTTTGGGTTAAAAGTGAACATCTACCGACGCCTCGCCCGGGACCTTTCTATTGGATGGCGGTTCAAGGATCGGACAATTTTTCGGCGCTGAATTTCGACGATCCCAAGCCCGCGCCGAGTGCCAAGCGCTGGGATGCTCCGGAATGGGCAAGCTATTTCAATTTTAATCTTGCTGCCATGGACGCTTCGGTGGAGTTGGTGTCGCGCATGGGGCCGGAAAACGTGGCGGCGCACAACCGAAGATTGATCGATTTCATGTTCGAACGGCTTCCAAAAGATCGATGCATTCCGGCTAGCCCGCTGGATGCGTCGCAACGCGGGCCGTACGGCTGCTTCTCCGCGCGCAGCCGCGAGAAAACCTCCGAGCTTTACCAGCACCTGCGCAAGGAAAATGTGGTTGTCAGCCTGCGCGAAGGCAACATCCGCGTTTCGCCGCATCTGTACAATACGGAACGCGACATCGACCGCCTCATCAGCGTGATTACTCCATGACCGAATCACAGCCGTGGCCCAGAATCGCCGTCGTCGGCGCGGGCGCCGTCGGCGGATATTTTGGAGGTTTGCTCGCCCGCGCGGGCGCGCCGGTGGCCATGATAGGGCGCCCGGCGTTCGTCGAGGCAGTGAAGAAGAACGGACTCTTCCTTGACACATTGCAATTTCAAGAAAAAGTGAGCGTGGAAGCCTCCGCTGACATCAGCGCCGCGCGCAGCGCAGAAGTTATTCTGTTCTGCGTGAAGACCACCGACAATGCCTCAACAGCCCGGGCCATCGCTCCGTTGCTTTCGAACAGCGCGCTTGTCGTGAGCATGCAGAACGGGGTGGACAATGTGGAACAGATCCGCTCTGCGGCTGGGATCAACGCGCTTCCCAGCGTGGTCTACGTGGCCGCTTCGGTGCCTGAGCCGGGCCGTGTGAAGCACGTAGGTCGAGGTGATTTGGTGGTCGGCCCGAAAAACGAAAAGACGGAGCGAATTGCCGCTCTCTTTTCCCGTGCTAATGTCCCATGCCGTCTTTCGGAGAATATCGAAGGCGAACTTTGGACCAAGCTGGTGTGGAATTGTGCATTGAATGCTGTTTCGGCGCTGGGCCACGCAAAGTATGGACAAATCGCCGGAAGCGCCGACGCTTGGAAAGTAGTTGAAATTGCCGTTTACGAAGTACTTGCGGTGGCGAAGGCGGCGAACATTCATCCGCCGGGCCTGGAAGATCCGAAAGCGGCGCTAGGGGGTGCACTGAAAATCGCCACGCAGATGGCCGAGGCGCTTTCCTCCACGGCGCAGGACATGAATCGCGGCAAACTCACGGAGATTGATTCGCTGAATGGCTACGTTTCGCGCCGGGGCGCGGTACTTGGCGTGGCGACTCCGGTAAACCACGCGCTCTATGCGTTGGTAAAACTCGCCGAGGGACGCTCCTGACGCAATTCTTACTGGCGAAAGTCCGGGGCGTGAAACGGGATGTGGATAATGGCTTCGAGCTCGACCGGCTCGCCTTGGCGCGTCGCCGGACGAAACTTCCACTGGCTCAGAGCATTCATCGCGTTCTTGTCGAGTTCATCGTCGACTCCCCGAACCAATTGGATGCTGTCCACTGAACCGTCGCGCCGAATTACAGCGTAAAGGACTACTTCGCCCTCAACATGCTCGTTGATCAGTGTCGGCGGATATTTCGGGTCCACTTTGCGGATGGGAGCAGGTCCGTTCAAGTCCGAAGAAGGCACGTGAGGAGCATTGGAGTCTGTGCGCAACTCAGTGAAACTCAGAATCCAGCTTCCCGTTGCACTGTTCAGGTTCGGCATGTCAATCTGCATTTTGTAGATTTTCTTGGAAGAGAAGATTTGCTCGGGTTTTGCTCCAGGAGGAAGCGCGGTGAAATTCGGTGGTCCGGTCCGCACGGGCTCATCATCGGTGTGTGACTCCGGCCGCGTGACCAGAGTATGGGGCGTGGGCGCGCTGATTTTGGGCATGGCTGCGAGCCCTGAAGCCACTTTGTTCGCTGGCGGATTCCCGCCGCGAATGCTGATGTCGATTGCGCCATTTCCAGCATTATTTCCAGGGCCTGTTCCTCCGCCGGTGCCTGGCGGGCTAGCCGCGCCGTTGGCACTTGGAGTTCCCTTTTGTGGACCGCCCGGCACGCCGGGTTGCTTCCCTTCCGGGGAAATGGAAACGCGCGCAGCGAGATTTCCTTGCGGCGGCGCAACAGGCACGGGCGGAGCAGGTTTAGCGGAAAGCGCAATCAAGGTCGAAGAGTTGCCGCTTAAACCTGCAAGCTGCGTCGCTCCAACGTCCGGAGCCGGTCCCGCATCGCCGGCCTGTGCCTTTTGTGCAATGCGCGGCGCGGCTCCCGTATTCAGTTCTACTTTCGGGCGAGCGGGTCCCGTTGGCGTTGTGACTATCGCCAAGTCGCCCAGTTTCTGCTCGAAAACGGGCACGTCTGGAGCAGGCGCATCCCTCACCGTGGCCACACGCCGCTGCTTCGGGTGCAGCCTGGCCAGTTCCTCTTTGCTGATCACCAGCCGCGGCTTTGCGGGGCCCGGCATTTCCTGGATTTGCACAATGTTCGGTAGGCTTGGCAGAATCTTCGGCGGCTCGGGTGGAGCAGCGGAATTAATCAGTGTCTGGCGCGGATGATTCGGATGCACCGCGTCGCTGAAGATGTGTTGCCGCGGATGGAACGCGTCCGCTCCTTCCGGTGGCAGAGGCTTTTCCGGCTCGCCGCGCGGAGTCGGTTTGCGCTCAGGCTGGGGTTTCGGAGCTTTCATGTCCAGCAGAGGCAAATCGTTGATGGGTCCCGACCAGGAAAGTTCCACGTTATCGAATGCGGGATTGTGATGCGCCCTGGCAGGAAGCTGAGGGAACGGCATTACGAAAAAGACGATATGCCACAAAGCCGCGGCAATCAGTGCCCGGCGCGGAAGCCTGCCCTCAATCCAGCAATATTTGAAGAATCCTTCGATCGTAAATCTCTTGGACACCGGCGATTTGCTGAAGACCACTTCCAGGCTGCTGCCAATCCCTTGATGAAAACTTCCCCAGGCGATACCGAGTTGTGGCGCACGGCCAGCAGGCAGACGTATGGGGGCGCGTGCCGCGGCGGTGGCCTGTCCCGAACTACCAAATGAGCCAAAGCGATTCAAGGACATGTCCCTTTCGATTCCCCCAGTGGATTCAAAGGTTGCGCGCGCAGGCCGTTTGACGCGGCACACCCCTGAGAAGATCCTCAGAATACCGTCGGAAAATGACGCTCTGCTTGAGCGGGTTTACTGAGCAGAGGCGTTTTTGCCGGCAGTTGAGGCAGCGCGGCTATAGAAACTGAGGGCTGCATCGCCCTCCTGCAGAACGCGATAGCGCCGCAGCCCGCCGACTTCTTCAGGTAATTCAAAACTGCGCCGGTGTTCCGCGATCAAGATGCCGGCGGACGCGAGGAGATCCCCGGAACCTAGGAATTCTAACACGCGAGCATAGTCCTTGGCTGCTGCATACGGGGGGTCGAGAAAAATAAAGTCGAAAGAGGAAGTTTTGCCTTTTTTTGCTGCTCCGAGCCTTTCTAATCCTCGCTGAACATCCATGGAAAGCACCGTCGCGGCGTTTCGAATGCCGAGCGAGTCGAGATTGCGCCCAATGAGGGTGGCCGCACGTGCGTGATTCTCCACGAAAACGACTTCCGAGGCGCCGCGGCTCAGCGCCTCGATGCCGATCGCACCTGTTCCGGCAAAAAGATCAAGGAATCGCGAACCTTCCACGTCCTGCCCCAAAACATTGAAGAGCGTTTCCCGCAAGCGGTCGCTTGTTGGGCGAAGCGACAGACCTTTCAGGCTCTTCAGGATGCGGCTGCGATAAGTGCCGGCAATGACGCGCATCCTAGCCCACCTTTGCCAGATGATACCGGCGCTGCCATTCTCCGGGCAGCATGCGCAACATGCGCTGCAATTCCTCGCGCTGAGTCCCGTCTTCGACCAATGCAAATGCCTCTTTGCGCGCCAGTTCGAGAAGCTCTTTGTCCCGCAGCGGATTTGCAATGTGAAAACCCAGTTCGCCGGACTGCCGCGTGCCAAAAAATTCTCCGGGGCCCCGAAGCAGGAGATCTGCTTCGGCAATTTCAAAGCCATTCGACGTGCGCACCATGGTGTCGAGCCGCGCCCGCGCTTCGTCGGTCATTCGAAACGGCGCCACCAAAATGCAATAAGACTTCTGCGCGCCGCGCCCGATGCGCCCGCGAAGCTGGTGCAGTTGCGCGAGTCCGAAACGCTCCGCATGCTCGATGACCATCACTGTGGCGTTGGGCACGTCCACGCCGACCTCCACAACGGTAGTTGTCACGAGGATTTGCACTTCGTTCTTGTGGAAGCGTTGCATGACTTCATCTTTTTCCTCGCTCGAAAGCCGCCCGTGCAGAAGTCCTAGTCTTTGCCTGGGAAAAACTTCCCTTGAAAGGCGCTCGTACTCGTCGATGGCGGCTTTCAGCTCGAGCTTCGATTCTTCAATCACCGGATAAACAATGTAGCCCTGACGCCCTGCTGTTACTTCGCTGCGAAGCGACTCCCAAACGCCGGGGAGGTGCGGCTCGCTCGTAACGCGCGTGACGATGGGCGTGCGGCCGGGAGGCAATTCGTCCAACACCGAAACATCAAGATCGCCGTAAAGCGTTAGCGAGAGTGTGCGCGGAATCGGCGTAGCGGTGAGCACCAGAACATGCGGCGCGTGGCCGTGCGAAGCGGCTTTGTCCATCAAACGTTTGCGCTGCAAAACGCCAAAGCGGTGCTGCTCATCAATAGCCACAAAGCCGAGCCGCGCGAATTGAACATTTTCTTCAATCAGCGCATGCGTGCCGATTACCAGTTGCGCTTCGCCAGAAAGAATCCGTCCCATGGCAGCTTGTTTGTCCGCACCCTTCAGTCCGCTGATGAGCAATTCCACGCGATAGCCCGTCTTGCCGAGAACGCGCCGCGCGGAAAGGAAGTGCTGGACCGCAAGAATTTCCGTCGGCGCCATGAGCGCGGCTTGCGTGCTGTTTTCGATCGCTATGACCGCGGCTTGCAGAGCGATGATGGTTTTCCCGCTGCCAACATCTCCCTGAAGCAGGCGATTCATCGGCGCAGGCTTTTCGAGGTCGGCGACAATTTCCGCGAGGACGCGTTTTTGCGCCTCCGTTGGCTTGAACGGCAGGATGCGTTTCAACGCCTCACGGATGCGATCTTCGCGCACGCGGAAAGCGATGGCATTTTCCTTCCGCGTGGCGCGGCGGTCCAACCCCAGGCTGAGCTGGTAGAGAAAGAACTCTTCAAAGATCAGCCGCTGCTGCGCAGGCGAGCGAAACGTGTTCAATCCCTCAAGGGATTCCGCCGGCTCAGGAAAATGCGTGCGAATAATGGCGTCGCCGCGCGCGGGATAGCCCAGCCGCGCGCGCAACCCTTCCGGCAAGACATCCGGCATCTGCTGATCGACAAGTTGCACCGCCGTGTACAACGCGCGGCGAATCTGCTTGGAGCTGAACGTGCCGATGGCCTCATAAATCGGCACGATGCGCCCGACTTCCGTGGAATCCATCTCCTCGCTGTTCAGCAGCTCGATCTGCGGATTGATCATCTCCAGCCGCGCGGGCCGCATCCGGTCGATTTCCACTTTGCCGTGAAGAATCAAGAGTTGTCCCGGTTTCAGGCGACCTTCGAGGTAGCCCCCATGGAAAAACTTGCAGGGAAGCTGGCCACGAGCTTCGTCCTGCACAAGCAAGTGGTAAATGGCGTCGCGGCGGAAGCGCATGTTTCGAACGACCTGGCCGCTCATCACCCGCGCGCGAATCGTGTAGGTGCCGTTCGGCTGAATGTCCTTGACCTTCGAAAAATGGATGCGGTCTTCGTAACGAAAAGGAAGGTAGCCGAGCAAATCTTCGAGCGTATGAATACCGCGCTCCGCGAGCAGTTCGGCGCGCTGCGGGCCGACGCCCTTGATCATGCGCACTTCGGTGCTGAGGCTCATCGCCATGGCTTACTCTTTATATCATTGCGGGCCAAACAGTTGCGGCAAGCGCGAAACTTGCGCCGCAGCCCTGCGTACCGATAGAGTGTGGCATTCTTGTTTCGCAAGGGTCGGTCTAAAAGCAATCAGTGGAGGCCAGAGTGGCCGGTGATCGCCTGACCAGTTCGGAAAAGCGCGCGCTGCTCCTGTGGGTGGCAGCAGGGATCATCGGGCTGCTCTTCGCGCATAAATACTTCTTTCAGGCGTTTCCAGAAGCTTCGGTCAACTTTCAAGTGTCGCGGGAAGAGGCCCTTGCGCGCGCGCGGACATTTATTACGGGCCTCGGTGAAAACATCGGGGGATACAAGTGTTCGATCATTTTTGACGTGGACGAGGACGCCAAGGTCTATTTGGAGCGCCAGCTCGGCTTAAGCGAAGCCAACCGCCTGATGTCGTCGGAATTGAATATCTGGTATTGGGAAGTCCGCTTTTTCAAACCTCTGCAGGAAGAAGAGTTTGAGGTCCGCGTCAGCCCGTCCGGGCAGATTGTTGGCTACGACCACAAAATCGAAGAAGCCCGCGCCGGAGCTTCTCTCGACCGCGGCTCAGCGCAATCCGCCGCGCAAGGCTATCTTAGCGCAAAACTGGGGATGGATCTGCGAAGTTGGGACGCGCTCCCGGAAGAAGCCAATTCCAAAAAGAAGCCGAACCGGACAGATTGGACATTCACTTGGGAGAAGCACGGTTTCCGGGCCAAAGACGCGCCCTATCGCCTGCAAGTCACCGTGCAAGGCGACCGCGTTGGCGGCAGCGACGAATTTCTGAAAGTTCCCGAAGCCTGGCAACGCGGCTACCAGCGCCTGCGCTCGACCAACGACACGCTGACGCTGGCTTTCACCGTCCTCTATATCGCGCTGCTCATCGTGGCGGTCTGGTTGGGGATCAAGCTCACGTTGCAAGGGCAAACCCGCTGGCGCGGGGCCATTTTGCTGGGTTTGTTGGCGGCCGCGCTGCTTTTCTTGCAGGGCCTGAATGAGTGGCCGCTCTGGAGCGCCAGCTACGATACCAAGGTTTCTTACGCGACCTTCCTGGCGGGAAAAGTGGGCAGCGCCATCTTATTTGCAGTTTTGTCCGCGCTGACCATTACGTTGGTGCTACCCGGAGCGGAACCGCTCTACCGCTCGTCGTGGCCGGAACGTTTGCGGCTCTCGAAAGCTTTCACGCTGCGCGGATTGCGTTCCAAAGAGTTTTTCTCCGCATCCGTCGTGGGGCTGTCTCTTGCTGCGGTGCACATCGGCTACGTCGTGGGATTTTATGTCATGGCAAATTGGCTAGGCGCATGGGCACCTCAAGAAGTCAGTTATCAGGAGTCCGTCAATACGCTTTTCCCGTGGATTTCAGGTGCGGCGATCGGCCTCCTGGCCTCGACCAACGAGGAGTTTACTTTCCGCCTCTTTGCCATTCCTTTTTTCACCAAATTTACTAAGTCGCGTTGGCTTGCGGTGGTTGTTCCTGCGTTTCTCTGGAGTTTCCTCCACTCCAACTATCCTCAGGAACCTGCGTACATCCGGGGCGTCGAAATTGGTCTAATCGGCATTGTCGCCGGACTCGTTATGTTGCGTTGGGGAATTCTCGCTACGTTGATCTGGCACTACACCGTGGATGCATCGCTCGTCGGGTTGTTCCTTCTGCGTTCGAACAGCCTTTATTTCAAGGTATCCGGCGTGGTCGTAGCCGCCGCGGCGTTTGCCCCTCTTCTTTTTGCTGCCATTTCGTACTTGACTCGTGGCGGATTCGAAGCCGATGAGGATCTTCGGAATAGCGCAACCCCGCATCCGAACTTGGACCTCGCGGTAGCTCAGCCGCCGGAGACTTCCA
>QHYL01000080.1 GCA_003224105.1 Acidobacteriota bacterium
GTCGTTTCATCTCGGCGCCGCAGCGGGAAAATGGCTCGAGAAAATTCTTCACCCCCAATCGCGCATCGAAAAGCTCGGCGTAAAACCCGCCGCGAAGGTTTCGTTGATTGGTGAACTTGAGGCAGGGTTTCTTCGCGAGGTTAGCGGTCTCACCAAGTCGGTCGCCAAAGGCAAAGCGGCTTCAGACTCGAAGCACATCTTTTTCGCGGCAGAGTGCAAAGTGGATTTTTCGGCCCTATCAAAAATCGCAAAAGCCATGTCAGGGGCGGCCGCTCTCTGGATCGTTTATCCCAAGGGCCAGAAACACATCACAGAAAGCGACGTCCTCGCCGCCGGCCGCAAGTCCGGTTTGAAAGATGTGAAAGTCGTTGGCTTCTCCCCCACCCACACCGCGCTGAAATTTGTGATCCCGCTTTCCCAGCGCTAGCGGTAACATTTCGCCGCAACTGGAAACTGGTCCGAGTTTCGTATTTCGAGTTTCGTATTTTCGAGCTTCGCCTTTCCTGTCTATCGTGGCAGCATGAGCGCTTTGCTCGAAACACGCGGACTGACCGTGGAGTCAGCAGTTAGCTGTCGACTGTGGACTTTCTTCGCGATACAATCCCCCGCGCTGAAATTTTCTCCTGTTCCCGTGCGTATCCCAATCAAGCAGACGCTGTCCAAATCTTGTGGTGGAGGATTCCTCGATGGCTACAACGCCTACCCCTATGCCTGAATCGCAAGCGCAACCCCAGGCATCGATCAGCCCGATTGGCCGAATTGTAGGAGTCTTCTTCTCGCCGAAGGCGACGTTTGAAGACATGGCAAGAAAGCCCGGTTGGATAGCGCCGATTCTTCTCACAACCGTGTTGAGCATTATCTCTGTCACTGCTCTCAACCAGAGGATGAACTGGCGCGATTACATCATCCAACAGATGGAGAAGAGTCCCCGGGCAGCGCAGCTTTCGGCCGAACAAAAGCAACAGCAGGCTGATACGGGCGCCAAGTTTACCGTCGGGATCGTTTATGCCTCAGGTCTGTTAGTGCCGATTTGCTTCGCTTTGTTTGTGGGCCTCGTCATGTGGGGGGCCTATAATCTTCTCGCTGGCGCGGGAGCCAGGTTTTCCCAGGCATTTTCCATAGTTGCGCACGCCGGTTTGGTGGGAATTGTCAGTACACCGCTCTTCTTGCTGGTTCTGTTCTTGAAGCCACCCGGAACAATCGATCCCGAGAACCCACTGGCCACGAATCTGGCCGCCTTGCTGTCTGACGATGCGTCGAAATGGCTGGTTGCACTCTGCAAATCGTTTGACGTTTTTACGTTTTGGACGCTCATCCTGATTGCGATTGGCTTTGCCGCCGTGAATCCCAGAAAACTGAAGGGTGCGAAGTCTTTCACGATTGCATTTACCGTTTGGGCCGTCTACGTCGTTTTGCACGTAGGTTGGGCCTTCATCTTCTCCTGATACACTGGGCGGGTGAGTCTTTCCTTTGAAGTGCTGAAAACAGACGCGACGGGCGCGCGGCGCGGCCGCCTGACCACGCCACACGGGGTCGTGGAGACGCCTTTTTTCCTGCCTGTGGGCACGCAAGCTTCCGTCAAAGCGCTCACACAGGAAGGGCTCGAAGAGCTTGGCGCCGAAATCATCCTAGCCAACACCTATCATCTTTATTTGCGGCCGGGCCATGAGCTGATTCGCCGGCTTGGCGGCTTGCATCAATTCATGTCCTGGCCGCGGGCCATTCTTACTGATTCCGGCGGCTACCAGGTTTTTGCATCGAAACGCCCGCGCCTCGCGGGCTAGCGGAAGCCGCTCTACAGCGCACCAGCGCCTGGGCTCGCCGCGCCCGCAACTATTTTCAGGAATGCGCGCGCCAAAACGGCAAGCCTTCCAAACAATGGCAGTTTGGCATCGTGCAAGGGGCAACATTTCCCGACTTGCGCCGCGAAAGCGCCCGCCAGCTTCTCGAACTGGATTTTCCCGGGTACGCTGTCGGTGGACTGGCTGTCGGCGAGCCGCACGAAGTTACTTGCGCCATGGCTGCCGAAGTCACCGCGCTGCTTCCCAAAGATCGTCCGCGCTATCTCATGGGCGTCGGCCGCCCGGAGCAAATCGCCGACTACGTCGCTCTCGGCATTGACATGATGGATTGCGTCCTGCCCACGCGCGCCGCGCGCCACGCCTGCCTGTACACCAGCGAAGGCCGCGTGCTCATTAAGAACTCGCGCTACGCGGAAGACCAGCGCCCCGTTGATTCAAATTGTTCTTGCAGTGTTTGCCGCCGTTACACGCGCGCCTATCTCCGCCATCTTTTTGCCGCGGGAGAAATGACCGCGGCCATCCTCGCCACCCAGCATAATGTCCACTTTTACCTTGACATCATGCGGCAAATCCGAGAGGCTATCGAGTTTGGGAACCTAGCGAATTTCGCATCAGACATGCACGCGCGTTACGCTGCGGACCCAGCCTGAGAGCCGGTAGCTTGTTAGCCTTGAAGGGCTCGCGGTCAAAGCTGCCAGCTCAATGCAATGCATGGGGCAATGCGCGGGCCTCCACGGGGCTTCACGTCAACTTCCACCGGGTGGGGTTGCCCACAAAATGGAAGAGGAAGTCAGTAGAGAAGGGAAGCGGGTGATTCTTGCCTGCCGTGGCTTTTGCCATCTTCTGTGACCCGTAAGAAGAAATTCAGAGCGGTAGAAATCGGGCTCAGAGTTTTAACTTAGAACTGAAAACTGATAACTTAAAACGGATGATGACAACAGCAACCCTTCTTCAAATACCGACCGGCGGCTTTGGCGGCCTCCTGATCCCTTTGGCCCTCATGTTCGGCATCATGTATTTCATGGTGATCCTGCCGCAGCAACGCCAGCGCAAGAAAACGCAGGAGATGCTCTCCATTTTGAAAACGGGAGATAAGGTGATCACCGGCAGTGGTATTTATGGCACGATCAGCGGCATCGACGGAGATTCCGTAATTATGAAGATTTCTTCGGAGCCGCAGGTTAAAATCCGGATCGCGCGGGCGGCGATTGCGCAGGTGGAGACATCTGAAGATGCAAAATAAGCCATCTCTTCGCCGGAAAGCGCGTCCTATTTTCTAACCATGAATCCCAATCTCAAATGGAAAGGGCTGTTCATTGTAGTGGCTATCGTTTTCTGCGTTTATTTTCTCTTTGGCTATCCGACGTTCCCCACCTCGTTCGCGCAGGTCAAGGACAATTTCAAGAACCAAATCAAGCTCGGCCTCGACCTCCAGGGCGGCAGCCAGTTGGTTCTTCAAGTCCAAGTCCAGGAGGCCATCGCGCAGGAGACCGATACGACCGTCGATCGGCTCACTACAGCCCTGCGGGATAAGAATGTTCGCTACGACGAAGTCCGTCGAGCTGACGATACGCACATTTTGGTCCGCAATATTGATCCGTCCCAGTACTCGGTATTGAGCGATATCGTCGGCACGCAATACAATAATGTATGGGACATGGCTCCCGCTGCGGGACAAACTAATAGCTACACTCTGACTCTGCGCCCCGGCGCGGTCGCTGCCATTCAGGAACAGACCGTCACGCAGGCAAGAGAAACTATTGAGCAGCGCATCAATGGTCTGGGACTTACGGAGCCCACGGTTCGTCCGCGCGGCGGGCATAATGACAACGAAATCCTCGTGCAACTGCCGGGTGTGAGTGATTTGGCGGAAGCCAAAGCGGTTATCCAGGCTGGCGGACAGTTGGAGTTAAGACTCGTCAACGATCCTCAGACCTATCCCTCCATAGCCGCTTATATGGCTCAGCACACCGTGCTTCCTGCGGGCGACGAGCTCCTGCCGGCTTGCGCCGATAACCGCTCCCGGCCCAGCGGTCCCGATAACGGGGACCTCTATTACGTGTTGAATCGCGCTCCCGTTGTTACTGGTCGTGACCTGCGAACTGCCACCGAGGGACGCAACACGACAAATCCCGGCACCTGGCAAGTGAATTTCGCTCTCTCACCCGAGGCTGCGCGCCGCTTCGGGCCTTTTACTCAGCAAAACATCGGTCACAACATGGCAATTGTCCTGGATCATTGCGTGAAATCGGATCCGGTCATCAACGGCCGCATTGATGATTCCGGAATGATTGAAGGCAGCTTCAGTCAGCAGAGCGCCCACGATCTGGCGCTGGTTCTCCGTGCTGGAGCCCTTCCCGCGTCCATTAAGTATCTCCAGGAAAGTACCGTTGGACCTTCTCTCGGGGCAGACTCGATCCGTCACGGGGTGCAGGCGTCCATTCTCAGCCTCCTTGTGGTGATGATCTTCATGCTGATCTACTACCGCATATCCGGCGGCAACGCGGTTCTTGCTTTGATCCTGAACCTCATCATTCTTCTGGCTTTTCTCGCAATGTCCGGCGCTGTGCTTACGCTCCCCGGCATTGCTGGAGTCATCTTGACGATCGGCATGGGCGTGGACTCCAACGTCCTGGTTTTCGAGCGTATCCGCGAAGAAATTCGCAACGGCAAATCCTCTCCCGCCGCCGTGGATGCAGGTTTTGACAACGCTTTCCGCACCATCATCGATACGCACGTGACCACCGTGGTTTCCGCCGCCTTTTTGGGTTTCTTCGGGACCGGACCCATCCGCGGCTTTGCCATCACGCTGGTTGTCGGTCTCGTCGCCAACATCTTTACGGCGGTTTACGTTTCCAAGACGATTTTCCAGTACCACTTGACGAAGATGGACCGTCAGGCAGAACTGAGCATTTAAATGCGTACTAGAACTGCTAAGGCGCGCGGCCTAACTGCCTGCAAACGAATGGGCAATAGGTTCGACGGCCAGGTTTCCTCTACCCTAGGTTGCTCTTCGGTGGCCGGACTTGGACCGGGAACATTTCGCCTTTGGCGGTGTCTAAGGAAGGGAAGTTAGGAAGGCATGATCGAGCTCTTCAAGCAGCCCAATCTCGATTGGATGGGCAAGGCGAAGTATTTCTTTGCCCTGAGCGGTATTCTTCTTCTCGCCGGATGGACTTCAATTTTCTACGGTCACGGGATTAAGTACGGAATCGACTTTAGTGGTGGCACAAACGTGGACGTTCGCTTCGCCAACCCGCCCAATCTTGACAAGCTGCGCAGCGGTCTGACTACACAAGGGCTTGGCAATACTGAAATCCAGCCGTTCCACGACATTGCCAACCCCAACACCAACGAGGTTCTCATCTTCATCGAAGGCAAAGGCCAGGATGAGAGCCTTCTGCAATCCAGCAGGGCCAAGGCCCTTGACGCTTTGAACGCCACTTTTGGTGTGGCTTCTAACAAGCCGGACTTCAACCTTGCTACGCCCGCCTCTCTGTCCGCCGTGCTCACAGAGCGAGACCCGCTGTTCCTTTCTGTAAACGCCGGCGACCGCTACCAGCAACTTGCTAAAAAGATCTTCGATTACCGCGACGCGGATGCCAACGGTGTCCTCACCAACTTCGATGACCTCTCGAAAGTGCCCGGTGTCACCCCTGCTGTTCTTAATGTCGTCAAATCGGGCTTTGCTCTGGGTCCCTTCACCATTCGAGGCATCGAAATCGTCGGCCCCAAAGTGGGCGCGGAGCTTCGCAGGCAGGCAACTTTCGTTACCCTCTATGCGCTGGGCGGCATGCTGGTATATATTGCCTTCCGTTTCACGGGCGGCCAGGTTGGTGGACAACTATTCTCTTTCCCTAAAGGTGTCGCCGGAATGGTGGTTTGGGTTCTGGACAAGACGATTTATGGGCTTGCCGCCGTGCTGGCTGTGTTTCACGACGTGCTGATCACCCTGGGATTTTTCTCGTTGTTTCGCTTCGAGATTTCCCTCACGGTCATTGCGGCGCTCCTCACACTGGTCGGTTATTCCATGAATGACACCATCGTCATTTTCGATCGCATTCGTGAAAACAACCGTTTGCTCCGCAGAGAATCGTTCGCCGACGTGGTCAACAAGTCCATCAACCAGACACTTTCGCGAACCATCTTAACCAGTGGCTTGACTTTCCTTACCGTGCTCGTCTTGTTCCTGATGGGCGGCCAGGTGCTTCGTGCTTTCTCCTTTGCCCTGGTGGTAGGGATTGTGGTAGGAACATATTCCAGCTTTGGCATTGCCGCTCCCATTGTCGTCGCCTGGAATCGCTGGCGCGGCCATGGCGCGGTGGCAGGGACCGGACCCGCAGCCGGCAACAAAAAACGGGGTAGCGAAGACCTTACTGCACGTCTCGCTCCCGCCGGTAGGAGGTAGTAAGTTATGTTTGACGAGATGGTCGTTTCGAGTCCGCATCCAACAAGGACTAAGAAGCCCATGACGGTTTTTTTGTCGGCCGTCATTCAAATTGCTTTTCTGGGCATCCTGATTCTGATTCCGCTGATTTACACCGAGGCGTTGCCGAAAACCATGATGGCTACCATGCTCACGGCGCCTCCGCCCCCGCCCCCTCCGCCTCCCCCTCCAGCCGCTGTGCAAGTCGTGAAAGTGCGGCCACAGGTGCACTTGATGGACGCCGGCAAACTCATGCAGCCGAAGGTCATCCCGAAGGATATCAAGATTATTAAGGAAGAAGCCGAGCCTGACCCGGGCGTCGTTGGCGCCGTGGGCGGCGTACCCGGTGGCGTTGCCGGTGGTTCGATGGGCGGCGTGCTCGGCGGCGTGATTGGTGGCATCGGCACTGCGGCGCCGCCGAAACCGAAGCCGACCGGCCCGGTCCGCGTCGGCGGCAATGTGCAGGCTGCGCGCATTGTCAACCGCGTTCAGCCCGTCTATCCTCCGCTCGCGCGGCAGACTCGCATTTCGGGCACCGTCCGCTTGCATGCCATCATCAGCAAGGATGGCACGATCCAGCAACTGGAAGTGATGTCCGGACACCCGCTCTTGCAGCAGGCGGCGCTTGACGCCGTTCGCCAGTGGCGCTATCAACCGACTCTTCTCAACGGCGAGCCGGTCGAAGTGGACACGACGATCGACGTGATCTTTTCTTTGAACCAGTAGTACGGTTTGGCGCGCCAGTCGTGGGGCACGCGCGCCAGCCCGCGCAGTTGATTCAGCAAACACTCTCGCGGATCCTTCAGCCATCGCCGGAGGGTCGCTAGAAATTTAAGGAGCAAACGAATGGTAGCCACTCTCAATCTTTTCTCGGCCCTGCTCCTGCAGGGCGGTAACTGGGACCTCCGCGGCATGATCCATAACATGGGCACATTGGCGCTGGCCGTGGTCGTTATCCTGTTTCTGCTTTCCGTTTATTCTTTCGGTGTGATGATTGACCGCGCCTTGATGTACAGTGCGGCTCGCAAGCAGTCACGCATCTTTGTGCAACAGGTGGCCGGTGCGCTCAAGGACGGCAAGCTCGATGAAGCCATCGCCATTGCCGAACGCAACAAGAAGAGCCACATCGCCAAGGTCGTCGCCACCGGTCTCTCGGAGTTTCAGTCGGCTTCGCAACAGGTTTCGGATTCCGACGTCATTGACGCCGCGAAGCGCGGTCTCGAGCGCTCCGTCGCCATCGTCCATGCCGAAATGAAGCGTGGCCTTTCGGCGCTCGCAACCATCGGATCCACCGCGCCGTTCGTCGGCCTGTTCGGCACCGTGGTCGGCATCTTGAACGCGTTTAAGGGCATCGAAACGCAAAAGGCCACCGGCCTGTCCGCCGTCGCCGGCGGTATCGCGGAAGCCCTGGTCACCACCGCTTTCGGTCTGCTCGTCGCCGTTCCCGCCGTCTGGGCTTACAACTATTTCACCAACAAGGTGGAAGCCTTCGACGTCGAGATGGACAACTCTTCGATGGAGCTCATCAACTACTTCATCCTGCGGCGCGGCGCGAAGAGGTAGTTTCCATGGCGTACAAACCACAAGCAGGCGCGCAAATGGCGGCCCCCAATGTCATTCCCATGGCCGACATTATGCTCGTCCTGCTCATCATCTTTATGGTGGTCACTCCTTTGCTCACCAAGGACATTCCTGTGGACTTGGCCTCGGCCCAGAATTCCCGCGACATGCAGGATGCCGACAAGGATGACGCCATCGTTGTAGCCGTTACTCGCGATGGCCGGATTTACCTTGGGAGCACGCAGATGACCAAGGATGAAATCACAGGTTCGATCAAGGACCGGCTATCGAGCCGCCTTGACAAGACTGTTTACGTCAGAAGCGACTCTCGGGCGAAATACGGCGACGTAGTTGCCGTCGTGGACGAGATTCGTTCCGCTGGTGTGGACCAGCTCGGGCTGCTCACCCAGAGGCTGGAGAAGGCCACTGCAACCCCGCGTCCGCCAGCGGGGGATTGAGACCGTCGGGCCCCCCGTCGGCTGCTTTTTTGGCCGCCGGTTTTTACAGAGTGTTTGCCATTCGTTTGTTCATGAATTGAGGCCGCGCCGGATCCCACCCGGCGCGGTTGCGCGGCCCGCGGAAACGCTCTTCTGCGGGCACTTAGGAGACTCGCTATGGGGATGGAAGTTGGAGAAAACCACGGCTCAATGTCGGTGCCAAACGTGGTGCCGCTCATTGATATTTTGCTGGTGCTGATCATTATTTTCATGGTCATCACCCCGCGCACGCCGAACGGCTTGGATGCGCTTGTTCCTCAGCCCTCGCCCAACCAGCAGCAGAGCCAGGAGCTGGAGAACAAGACCGTTGTCGTCCAGATCGCCATGAACGGCAAGCTTAAAATCAATCAGGAAGACACCACCTGGGACGGCCTCGGCCCTCGCATGGAGACCATTTTCAAGGAACGCGCCGACAAGATTGCTTTCGTCAAGGGCGACGACGATGTGCTCTTCATGGACGTCGCGCGCGCCATTGACATCATGCGCGGCGCGGGAATCGACAAGGTCGGCTTGATCACGGCCAAGCTCGAGGCCGGTCAGTAGCTTTTTCGCGGGTTGTGAGAGTCCTCCTCGCAGAAGATCTGCTCTTCGACGAGGTGACTCATGGGATTTGCGGTAGGCGGCAAGCGTGGTGTTGTTTCCGACCCGAACATCGTTCCTTTAATTGACGTCCTGCTGGTGCTCTTGGTGATTTTTATGCTTATGCCCCATTCCACGGGGCTCCAGGCGCAAATTCCGCAGGAGTGCGGGGCCCCGAGACCAGGGAATTGCGGGCAAGACAAACCGCACGTAGTTGTGGTACAAGTTCTCGCGAACGGTGCCCTGCGCGTCAATCACGAACCCGTGGCGTGGGAGAATCTGGACGCCAGGTTGCGGGAAATTTTCAAGTTGCGCGCCGACCGCACCGCGTTTATCTGGGGCGATGCGTCGGTTGAATTCGCGGTGGTGGCCCGGGTCATTGATGCGATGAACACCGCGGGAATTGCCCCGATCGGCTTGTTGACGCAACAACTGGGAAACAATTTCTGAACACTTTTGCCCTTCGCAGGGCGGACGTGAACATTCTGGGCGCCGGGTTTTGGCCCCGCGCCTCAGCAGGGATGGATGCCTCGATGACTCACGATTCATCGGTGAAACTGGACAGATCATTTCGCTCCTCTCCGGCCCGCCGTTGCCTGCATGTGCTGGCTTGCGCGGCTTTTGTTTTTCTCGTTGCCGGAGCTTCAGGCTGCAACAAGCTGAAGGCTCGCGATGCCCTCAATAAGGGCGTCGGCGCCTTCAAGAATGGCCAGTATGATACCTCCATCGAGTTTTTCAAGGAGGCCCGGGATCTCGATCCCTCATTGATGAACGCCCGCCTCTACCTGGCCACCGCGTACGCCAGCCAGTACATCCCGGGCGCGCCCAGCGATGCGAACATGAAGCTCGGCAACCAGGCGATTGCTGAGTTCAAGGATGTG
>QHYL01000081.1 GCA_003224105.1 Acidobacteriota bacterium
AACAATCAGAAATACTATGGCAAGGCCCCGCGCGCGTTTAAGCATCCGCAGGAGTTGCTGGCGCTAAAAGACCTGGATGGGGTGATGATTTCCACGCCCGAACATTCACATTCACCGACTCTGAAACTGACCGCAGAAGCGGGGAAAGACGCTTACTGCGAGAAGCCCATGGGCAACGTTCTCGAAGAAGTAAAGGGAGCGCGCGATGCCGTTCTTGCGCGAAATCTCATCACGCAAATTGGCACGCAACATCGCAGCGAACCCTATCAGATTGCGGCGCGCGACCTGATCCGCACCGGCGCTCTAGGCGACGTCACGAAATACGAGATTGTCTGGAACTATCATGGGCCTCGCTGGCGAGGGCGTCCTGAAGTAAAGATGATTCGCGAACAGGACACCGACTGGCGCGCCTGGCTGATGACCAAACCCTACAGACCGTTCGATCCGCAGCTCCATTTTGAGTTTCGCCTCTACAAAGAGTTTTCCAGCGGGATCGCCGACCAGTGGATGAGCCACGGGATCGATCTCTGCCACTTCTTCATGGACGTGGACTACCCGCAATCCGTTGTGTCGAACGGCGGAATTTTCGCCTGGCATGACGGCCGGGAGAATCCCGATACCTTCCAGGCTCTCTTCACCTACGCGAATGGATTCATGGCCAGCTATTCCACCAGCTTTGGAAACGATTCGCCCAGCTTTACCCGCATCATGGGGAAAAAGGCCACCATGATTAATACCGGCGGCGAGGGCAGTCCGCGCTGGCAACTTGTGGAGGAGAAAGGCAATCATGAGGACGATTTAACGGTTGACTCGAAGCGACCCGTCAAAGACGTTCTGCTGCCTGGAGACACCAATCTGCCGCCCATGGGAATGGGTGATGAAGAACCCTCGCATATGACCAACTGGCTCGATTGTTTGCGCAGCCGCAAACAACCGAACGCGACCGTACATCACGGATTCGCGCACTCGGTGGCCTGCATGATGGCCACACGTTCCTATTGGACGGGGAAGAGAGTCTATTGGGACCCGAAAGCCGAAGCGATCCTCGACGAAGCTCCAAAATAACGCAGCCAGCGGAACCAACGGATATATAATTCGTCCGGTGAAACTGAGCTTCCTGCATTTGGTGGGGAAAATGCTCTACAAGAATCTTGCGTATTATGCGCTGCGGCCTACATGCGTTCTTGCTGGTCTGGCGCTCCTGACTTTGCCGGCGCCGGCGCAGAATCAACCTATACGCGTCATCGCCTTCGGCGCGCATCCTGATGATTGTGATCTTGGCGCGGGCGGCCTTGCCGCGAAGTATGCCGCGCGCGGCAATAAGGTGAAGTTCGTATCGCTTACCAACGGCGACGCGGGGCATCAGTCAATGCGCGGAGAGGAACTCGCCAAGCGCAGGCGCGCGGAAGCGCAAGAAGCTGGTCGGCGTATTGGCATCGAATACGAAGTCCTCGACAATCACGACGGCAAGCTCTTGCCTACCCTGGATGTGCGCGAACAGGTGATCCGCGAGATTCGTCAGTGGAAAGCGGACATTGTCATTGCCCCCCGGCCGAACGATTATCATCCGGATCATCGGTATACGGGAGTGTTGGTGCAGGACGCCTCGTACATGGTGATTGTGCCGGATCTGGTAACCGACACGCCCCCGCTGAAGCGAAATCCAGTGTTTCTTTATTACAGCGACCGGTTCACGCGTCCCCAGCCTTTTCGCGCCGATATTGTCGTGTCGATTGACGATGTGTTCGAGGAAAAAATCAATATGCTGGACGCCCACGTGTCGCAGTTCTATGAATGGCTGCCATGGACCGAGGGGCAGTTCGAGCAAGTGCCGAAGGATCCCGCGGAGCGCAAGAAATGGCTTGCTGCGTCCATGCGCGGGGAGAGGAAACTGCAGTCGGAGTGGCGAGAGGCTTTGGAGAAGCGCTACGGCGCGCAAGCTGCGAGTATCCAACATGCCGAGGCTTTTGAAATTACGGAATACGGACGCCAGCCCAGCGAAGAAGAGATTCGCAAACTCTTTCCGTTTTTTCCCGAGAGGTGATTCGGTGCTTGCGTCATCTCGCTTCTTCAGCCCGCAACATGATAGTGTCTTGTCCTGTGCGCGTTACAATCTGCAATTAAGCAGAAGCGGAGGGCTTGTCGTGAAAAGATGTGTTGGGATACTCGCAGTGGCGTTATTCCTCGGATTGAGCGCATTGGCTCAGGCTCCGCAGGGAAGCGGCTGGATTTCTCTCTTCAACGGGAAAGACCTTACTGGCTGGAAGAAGAATGGCGACGAAAAGTGGGTCGTAGAGCAGGGAACGATCCTCTGCGAGAGCACGGCCAACAAGTACGGATACCTGACCACAGAAAAGACGTATAAGGATTTCACGCTGCGACTGAAGTTCAAAGGCGAGGCAGCCGGCAACAGCGGCGTGTTTCTTCGCTCGAAGATCCTGGGGATTGACCCGCAGCATGGGCCGGACATTGAAGGCATGCAGGTGGAAGTGGATCCCAGCGTAGGCAAGCACACGGGCGGCCTGTACGAGAGCGGGGGCCGCGGATGGGTGGCGCAGCCGACGGCAGAGGGTGAGCAGGCTCTGAAGCCCGGTGAGTGGAATGAGTTGGAAGTCTCCGTGCACGGAGCGCACATCGTGACGCAGCTCAATGGCACAAAGATTGTGGATTTTACGGACCCTGCGCCGAAATTCACCGATGGCGTGATTGGTTTGCAGATTCATACCGGCGGGGGCGTGAAGATGCGGTGGAAGGACATTTATCTCAAGCCCGAATAAAAAATGCCACCATGGATTTTTCGGGCCAGCGCGGTAGAATTCAACGTGACGGGTGAGCATGAATAAACAGAATCGTCGCATTTTCTTGCAAACTTCCGCGGCGGCGGCGTTGGCCGCTCCCTTCAGCAAAGCGGCTGCCGCAAAAAGCCAGCCTGTTTTCGATGCTTCGCTCGCGGAGTCCCTTCGTGTTGGTCAAAGCGCGTCTCATGTAGCCGCCAATGAAGGGAAAAAGCCGTTGCGGCTTGGCTTGATCATCGGCATCGGCAAGGATCCCGATGCCTCGATGGCTAAGGTGCGCGACCTCGGCTTGCCAACGAGCCAGGTGTTTGTGGATGAGCTCGAGATGGAGCTTGTCGGCAAGCTGCGCCAGGCGCTGGAGAAGCATCAGATTGAGGCGACGTCGCTTGTCGTGGGAGGGCCCGGCAAGGAAGTTTGGGATTTTTATCAAGGGCCGCTCACGATTGGCCTGGTTCCGCGCGAAACGCGCGCAGCGCGAATCGCACACATCAAGAAAGCCTCGGACTTTGCCAAACAGTGTGGAATCCAGGCCGTCCAGACGCATTGCGGGTTCATTCCCGAGAATCCCAATGATCCGGTTTATAAGGAAACGATCGTAGCGATGAAGGAAGTGGTTGGCTATTGCAAGAACAACGGCCAGAATTTTCGTTACGAGACCGGCCAGGAGACGCCCATAACCCTGGTGCGCGCCATTCAGGACGTGGGCCTGGACAATCAGGGCGTCAACTTTGATCTCGCCAACCTGATTCTTTATGGCAAAGCCAATCCTGTGGACGCCATTGAGCTGCTCGGCCCTTACGTGCAGGGAATCCACGCCAAGGACGGGTTGTTTCCCACGGATCCGAGAAATCTCGGAAAGGAAGTTCCCATTGGCAAAGGCAAAGTGGACTTTCCGCGCATCATTGAACGTTTGAAACAACTTAACTATCAGGGTGCGGTCACCATCGAGCGCGAGATTTCCGGCCCGCAACAAGTGGCAGATGTGCAAGAGGCGAAGGCCTACCTGGAAAAACTGATTGGATAGTACCCAGAAACGGGAGGAAATATGGCAGGCGATGCAAAGCGGTCAAACTTATCAAATGAACTGGACCGCCGGAAATTCATCGGCGTGGCGGCGGCTACAGCCGGCGCGATGCTGATCAAGCCGGGGTTGGTGCGAGGGACGGCTGCGAATTCCGCCGTGCGTGTGGGGTTGCTAGGCTGCGGCGGTCGAGGAACGGAAGATGCCTCGAACCTTGTGGATACGGGCAACGCCCGAGTCGTGGCGCTGGCCGATATGTTCCAGGATCAACTGGACAACGCCAAAAAACATTTCGATGATATGCAGCAGGGCAAGGGCTACGCGGCAATTGACTCTTCTCAGATTTTTGTTGGCCCCAAAGCCTATCAACAGATGGCTGCCTCCAAAGAGGTGGACGCCGTAGTGATTGCGTCGCCTCCGTATTATCATCCACAGCATTTGGAAGCCATCGTCGCTGGCGGAAAGCACGTCTACCTCGAGAAGCCCGTCGCCGTGGACGTGCCCGGCGCGTTGAAGGTGATCGAGACTGGCAAACGCGCCGAGGGCAAACTCAGCCTCGATGTGGGTTTCCAGATTCGCGATTGTCCGCCGTTCGTTGAACTGGTCAAGCGCATCCATGGCGGAGCGCTTGGGAATATTGTCTGCGGCGAAGCGCACTATCTGGCTGGCTACATTGATCGTCCAGCCTGGCCCAATGCATCTCCCGTTGAGAAACGTCTGCGCAACTGGGTGTACGACCGCGTTCTGTCCGGCGACATCATCGTCGAACAGAACATTCACGTCATTGACATTTGCAATTGGGTTCTCAAGAACCATCCGCTAAGGGTTTCTGCGGCAGGCAGTCGCCTGGGCCGCCCAGCCGACGATGGCGACGTCTACGGAAATTACAACGTCGTATTCCATTATCCCGAAAATGTGGACGTCACTTTCAGCTCGACGCAGTTCGCCAAGGGCTGGTGGGACGTGACCGAACGCTTCTTCGGCACAAAAGGAACTTCGCAGTCGCCTTACACGGGGCCGCTTGGCATTTGGGGTGATGAGCCCTGGCAAGCGCCTTTAACGCAGAAGCCTGGCACGGAGCAACAGGCTTTCTCCGTGACCGGAAACTTCACTTCCAACCTGGAATTTGCCGACCGCGAAAAGAAGAAAGCGTTTGTGGAAAGCATCACCAGCGGGAATTTCCATAACCAAGCCGCGAAAGGCGCTGAGTCCGCGCTTTCCTGCATGATGGCGCGCACCGCGGCTTACACGGGACGCGAAGTGACTTGGGACGAACTGATGAAATCCAAAGAAGTATGGGATTCGAAAATCGACTTAAATAAACTGCGCTGAGGTTGCCGATGCGTTCTCCAACACGCCGCGAGTTTTTGAAATCTTCGGTTACCGCCGCTTGTGCTGCTAGTCTCGGCGGCGGACCGTTGGCGAACTCTCTGGTGGCTGGCGCTGCCTTCAAAGCTCCGGCATCTCCGCCAACACTCTCCATCAAGAAAGGCGTTTGGTACGAAATGCTGCCCGCGAAGCTGAGCGCCGCGGACCGCTTCAAATTGGCGAAGGACGTCGGTTTCGAGGTCGCCCAGGTGCCGACAGAGCCGGACGAGAGCAAGGCCGAGGAGATCAAGAAGGCCGCCGAAGCCGCGAACATCCGCATCGACTCCGTGATGAACATGGATCACTGGAAATATCCATTGTCATCGAGCGACCGCGCGGTCGTGGAAAAGAGCCTGGCGGGCATGCGCACTTCCTTGCGTAACGCCAAGTTGTGGGGCTGCGATGCCGTGTTGTTGGTCCCGGCCGTGGTGAATCCCCAGACTTCCTATCGTGATGCGTGGACGCGTTCGCAGAAAGAGATTCGCACGCTGATCCCGCTCGCCGAAGAGTTGAAGGTATTTATCGCCATCGAGGAAGTTTGGAACAAATTCCTTCTGAGCCCCCTCGAAATGGCAAAGTACATCAGTGAATTTCAAAGTCCGTGGATCAAAGCCTGGTTCGACGTGGGCAATGTGCTGCTTTACGGCTATCCGCAAGATTGGATTCACACGTTAGGCAATAGCATTGTCAAGGTTCACGTAAAAGATTTCAAACGCAAAGAAAATGGCTACGCCTGGGTCAATCTGGGGGACGGAGACGTGGACTGGGCGGCGGTGCGGCAAGCCTTTGCCGACATTGGATACTCGGGCAGCGCCGTGACCGAGCTCGAGGGAGGCGACGAAGCCTATCTGCGTGACGTGGTGAAGCGCTTTGATCGCTTGGTCAATGGCCGTGGTTGAACCCATGCGAAAAAGATGATCCTGAGAATTGCGGTGGCGCTCGCTGCGGTCGCAAGCGCGTTGGTTTCGGTAAATGTGCCGGCAAACTCGGAGCAGAGCGAAGCGAACGCCAAAGCTGCTGAAAAAAGCGTCGACTGGCCCGTGTACGGTGGCTCCCCGGAGAACAATCATTATTCCAGTCTGGTTCAAATCAATCGCGCCAATGTAAAGCAATTGGCGGTCGCGTGGAGTTTCGATACGGACGAAGAAGGCGGGCTGCAGACCAGCCCCATCATCGTCAACGGCGTCTTGTACGGAATTACTCCTACGCAGAGGGTATTTGCTTTGGACGCCGCCACGGGCAAGCTTAAGTGGAAATTTGATTCGGGAATCAAGGGAACACAACCGGATCGCGGGCTTTCCTATTGGACTGACCGTAGGAGCAGCAGGATTTTAGTCGGGGTCACCAACTTTCTCTATGCCCTGGACGCCGCCACCGGAAAGCCGTTCCCAACTTTTGGCAAGCAGGGTCACATTGATTTGCGTGAAAACCTGGGACGGCAACCCACGAAGTCGCAATCGATTTACCTGACGAGTCCAGGAATCGTTTACAAGGATCTTGTCATTGTTGGCGGGCGCAATCCGGAGACGCTGCCGGCTCCGCCCGGAAATATTCGCGCCTACGACGTGCGAACCGGCAAGCTTCGCTGGTCGTTTCACACCATTCCGCACCCCGGCGAGTATGGCTACGGCACTTGGCCGAAGCAAGCGTGGAAGACCAGCGGCGCTGCAAACAACTGGGCGGGCATGGCGCTGGACGCCAAACGCGGCATTCTGTACGTGCCGACGGGTTCCGCGGCTTTTGATTTTTACGGCGGAGATCGTCTGGGAAACGATTTATTCGCGAACTGCTTGATCGCTTTAAACGCCGGGAATGGAAAAAGGCTTTGGCACTTCCAAGCGGTTCGGCACGATGTTTGGGACCGCGATTTTCCTTCAGCGCCTGCCTTGCTCACGGTGAGGCACGACGGAAAAGAAGTTGCGGCTGTGGCACAAACCACCAAGCAAGGGTTCGTTTATTTGTTCGAGCGCGTGAGCGGCAGGCCGCTGTTCCCGATTGAGTGCAAGAAGTATCCTCCCAGCGATGTACCCGGTGAAGCCACCGCTGCTGAGCAGCCACTTCCCACACGTCCGGCTCCTTTTGCGCGCCAAAATCTAACCGAAGATCTTCTGACCAATCGAACGCCGGAAGTCCATCAGTGGGCTGTGGAGAAATTCCGAACATTTCGCAGCGAGGGGCAATTCGTTCCATTCAGCATTGGGAAGGACACCGTCATCTTCCCCGGTTTCGATGGTGGCGCGGAGTGGGGTGGACCAGCGGTAGATCCAGCAACAGGGATCATTTACATCAACGCAAACGAAATGGCGTGGACGGGAGCCCTCGCGGAGAACACTGGCGAAAACAGCCCCAAGGGCATCTACCTGAGTCAGTGTGGCGTGTGCCACGGCGAAAAGATGGCAGGATCGCCTCCCGCGATTCCTACATTAATTGGTGTCGCTGACCGCATACCGTGGAAACAAATTGCAATGACCATCAAAAATGGAAAGGGCAGAATGCCTGGGTTTCCCAACCTAACGGACGACCAGATGTCTGCCTTGGTTGATTACCTCACAAGTGGTGAAAGTAAGGAAGTCAAGCGTTCCGGCAGGCCCCTGGTCGCAATGAAGTTTCGCTTCACCGGATACAAGAAGTTTCTTGATCCCGAAGGCTATCCGGCGGTCGCTCCTCCGTGGGGCACGCTAAATGCCATTAACCTGAACACGGGCGAATATGTCTGGAAAATTCCGCTGGGCGCATACCCGGAGCTAGCCGCCAAGGGAATGTCGAACACGGGTACGGAAAACTACGGCGGTCCCATTGTAACGGCCGGAGGATTACTCTTCATTGGCGCAACCAACTTTGATAAAAGGTTCCGCGCCTACGATAAATCCACGGGCGAGCTTCTTTGGGAAACGACACTCCCGTTCGCCGGAAACGCCACGCCTGCCACATACGAGGTGCAGGGCCGCCAGTTTGTCGTCATCGCCGCGGGAGGGGGCAAGGATCCAAAATCGCGGTCGGGCGGTATCTATGTCGCGTTTGCTTTGCCTGCGGAATAAGGGGCCGCGATGCCTACGCGGCCACATCCTTGTAGCGCCAGATCCTTCTGAAATTCATGGGACTCAGGTGAAACTGCTTCAGAAAGCATCTGGTGAAATTGCGCACGTGACGATAGCCGGCGTCAATGGCGATCGCCTTGACCGGCTCATCCGTGGCCTGCAGTTGCTGCGCTGCGATTTCAAGCCGCCTTTTCTTTGCGTATTCCTTAATTCCCAGTCCCGTGCACGCTTTGAAAAGCCTGCGCGCCTGCCGGGCGGAAATACAAAGGTCAAGTTGCCGGCAGATTTCGTCAAGACGCCATTGCGCTCCCGCGGGATCGCTGTCAATAAGACTTCTGAGTTTTCTCACGCGCCAGTCTTCGCTCAAGCGCGCTTCGTTGCTTTTTGAAACGAATAATTGGAGAAATTCATGAGGACTTCCCCATCTCAGAACCACAGGTTGCTCGTAAATCATCTTGTCTCCTGGCAGTCAGAGTTGGATTAACAAGTTCAGTCGATAGCGGTGAAAGCTGTATTTTGAATCAGGCTCTACACCCGATGACTGGGAATTACAGGGGCTGGCAGTTCCGGTAAACCTGAGGAACTTTCAAACGAACTGGAATGTAAACTTCACAACCTGGAAGCCGAAGACCCTTGCGTCGGCTCCCTTCCTACAAGTACAGCCAAATTAAAATAAGGAGTAACGGGGGTCCAGTCAATGGGGTCTTTCCCTTATGCCGGGCGAGGGGAAAGCCCTAATCCGATTTTGGGCGGCGTCCGAAAATCCTTTCCCTTGAAGCGCTTAGCGTTGGTCTGGCAGGATTAGCGCCCATTTTATGAGACGGCGTTTAACCTACTCCTGGCGTAGGGCCTTCATGGGATCCACTCGGCTGGCGCGGCGCGCGGGAACAAGGCTCGCGAGCATGGCTGCAAGGACGAGAAACGGAACCATGGTCACAAGCGTTGAGAGGACGGTAGGTTGCATTCCTTCTACCAGGCTCTCTAAAATGCGTCCGGCTGCCACGGCGGTAATCGCACCAATGCCTATGCCCAGAAAAACCATTCCCAGACTCTGTCGAAGGACTAGCCACGTGACATTGGCGGGGCTTGCGCCGATAGCCATACGCAGGCCGATTTCCGGGACACGCTGGCCCGTCAAATATGCCAGTACCCCATAAATGCCGATGCACGCAAGAACCAAAGCCAAACCGGCGAAGATGCCAAACAAAAGCAACAGGAAACGCTGCATGGCCAGGGACTCATGCGCAAGCTCCTCCATCGTGTGGGCCTGATAGAGCACTTGGTCCCCCGCAGCTCCGCGCAATTCTCGCCGCAAAGGTTCGACTAAGGTCAAGGGAGGAACGGTTGTGCGCACGGCGATGGACATGAGTTGCGACCAGCGGTTCAAAAATGGTGGCGCCACTTGGGCAAAAGGGTAATAAAACTGCGCGCGCAGTTGAGCTTGATCGTCGCCTGCCAGGCCCCAATAACGCACGTGACCCACGACCCCGGCGATTTTGAACGGCGCAGAGCATTCCACAAATTTGTTTATGTTTGGCTGAGGGCAGGGCATGTTAGGGATCCACAGACTTTTTCCGAGGGCATCCTGTTTTCCGAACGCGCTTTTAGCTAGAACGTCATCAACCACGATTACCGGCTCGCTTCCCAGGCGATCGTGATCATCAAAAAACCGCCCCTCGAGCAATGGAATGCCCATCACTTTGAGATAGTCCGGCGTCGCGCTGCTGGCTAGCGCCATCGGTTGCTTGTTTTCGGGCGGGACATCGGCAGTCGTCCAATAGCCGTATTCGTTGTTGCCCTGGCGCATCGGAACGATATCGACGGCAGTGGCAGACTGCACACCGGGGACGTTCCGCGCGCGATTAACCAGATCCTGCCATCCGGCGGGAATCTTGGCAGGATCGGCAAGCGTGGCAGGAGAAAGCCCCACGCGCATTACCAGAAGATTGCGGATGTCCAAGCCTGGATCGAGTGAAGCTGCATGCAAGAGGGCACGTCCGAGCATCCCGGCAGAGACCAGAAGAATAATCGCAAGCGCTATTTCCGAAACGACAAAGGCAGCGTGCAAACGGCGCGTGCCGGCGGTTAGCGTTCGCGCTCCGGCGCGTAAAGTTTGTTCCACTTCGCGCACGGGTGCGCGCCATGCGGGTGCCAGGCCGCAAAGGACGCTGGTCAAGACGGACATGGCAACGGTAAAAACCAGCACGCGCCAATCAAGCTGCACTTCTTCGGCACGAGGTAAATCACCGGGCCAGAAAGTCAAAAAAGGATGAAGGCTCCAATTTGCAAGCATCACACCCACAGTACCGCCCAAGAGGCTGAGCAGCGCGCTCTCCGTGAGGCACTGACGAACCAGGCGGCCGCGGCTTGCGCCAAGGGCCACGCGCATCGCTAGTTCGCGCTCGCGAGAAATCGCGCGGGCCAGCATCAGGCTAGCCACGTTGGCGCATGCGATCAGCAATACCAGCCCGACAGCGCCCAAGAGCAGCCAGAGTATGGAGCCCACGTCACCAACAGGCGGCTCCAGCCGTTTGACTTGCAGGGACCGGCCCTTATTTGTGTCAGCGTAAGCTTGCGCTAGGTGACTTCCTGTCAGCCCTACCTCTGCTTGGGCTTGCCTCAGCGTTGCGCCAGACCGCAGGCGCCCCACGACGTGGACCGGTTGGGCCGCACGATTGCGCAAATAGCCTGCCGCGTCTTGGCCGAGCGGCGTGTACAGTTCAGGCTCGTTCCCGTACAGCCGAAACCCTGCGGGCGCAACGCCGACGATGGTGTACCTTTTTTGATCGAGAACCACCGAACTTCCTAGCACATTACCTTTTCCGTCGAAGTGGCGCTGCCAGAAGCTGTAGCCTAGAATCGCCACCCGCGCGGCGCCAATGTTGTCCTCTTCGGGCAAGAAGGCGCGGCCCACCGCCAGCGGCACGCGCAGTACGGAGAACAAGTTCGATGAGATCTCGAAGTAGTCCACGTACTGAGGAGCACCGGGGGCGCTGAGCGTCCCGGAATTGTAGACCAACGCTGCCAAGTCCAGAGAATGGCTCTCGCGGCGGCAATCGAGAAAATCAAGATACGCCAGCTTCTGTTCTCCGTAGATTTTCTCGTTCCAACCTTCCGTGTGACCATTCACGGCAACGAGCCGGTCGGGTTGCTGATAAGGGAGCGGCTTCAGCAGCACGCCACTGACCAGGCTGAACATCACCGTGGTCGCTCCAATGCCGAGCGCCAGTGTAAGTAACGAGACTGCGACGAATCCAGGCCGCTGGCGGAAGCCGCGCACGGCGTATCGCAGGTCGTAGAAAAGATCGAAGAGCCAGCGCCCGCCCCACATGTCTCGCGTAACTTCTTCCGTGACGCCGACGTTTCCGAATTCGCGGCGCGCGATTTGGCGGGCTTCTTTTTTTGTCATGCCGGATTCCAAGGCCTCGCGCTCCGCAAGCAGCAAGTGAGCCTCAATCTCTTCCTTCAGTTCTTCATTCCGCCGCTCTCGCCGCCAAAATGCCCATTTCATGGCACGTTCTCCTTCTCGGCAGGATTCAGGATTCCCGCAATCGCGGCCGTCAACCGCTCCCAGCGCGAGCGCTCCGACATCAATTGCCGCCTTCCCGCCTGCGTCAGGCGATAGATTCGTAGCCGGGGACCAAGCTCGGAGGTTTTCCATTCTGAAGCGATCCAGCCTTTGCGCTCCAACCGATGGAGCGCCGGATAAAGCGACCCGGTATCCACTTTCAGAATTTCGCCGGAGTTTGTGCGAATCGCCTTGCTCAGGGCATATCCATGGCGGGGCGCCCACTGCAAAGTCTGCAGGATCAGCATGTCCAAGGTGCCTTGCAGGATTTCTGTCCGGTTTTGATACCGCTTTTTGTGCTTAGACATAAGTTCTTAGGTATGTAGATTCACTCCTTAGGGGTAAGTAAGCATTCTACATACCAAAAATCGAGTTAACGAGCGTCTTTGTTTCCGAGCCTCCTCATCCCGCCTTTCAGGTTCTGCCTGGCGGTAAGAATCTCCGGGCGCCAACAGGGATCGCTGCCGAAATTGCAGTTTTATCATTCGCCTTTATGACTTGGCGGGGCAAAGTACATTACCGTACAAACTAGCTTGCAGCGCAAGCTAGTTTGCGGCACCCCGGATTCCCGGCTAGGCCGCGGCTTGTCACTTCGGCGCAGCAGGGCTAGTCTGTTCGGAGGTGGGACGGGCAATCCCATTATCGGGTAATTGGAACTAAGCTCTTCTTGTGAAAGCCTGCTAACTCCTTGGTGTTATGGGACTTAGGAAAGGGAACCTTGGGCATGGTATTTGCGTTCCAAGGAATGGGCATTACATTATGGACATTCAAAGACCTTCCAACGCACGTGCAAAGAAAATCCGCCGGATCATCTACGGCTCGGTGGCATTCCTCCTTATTGGCGGTGTGAGCTACGGGCTCTCCCGCCTGCGCCCTGCGGCGCCTACAGTGGACCGGGCGACCATCTGGACCGACGAAGTGAAGCGCGGACCGATGCTGCGCGAAGTCCACGGGCTCGGAACCCTGGTGCCCGAAGACATCCGCTGGATTCCCGCGCAGACGAATGTGAGAGTCGAACGAATTGTTCTGCGCCCCGGCGCCATCGTGCACCCCAGTTCGGTTATCCTGGAACTGAGTGATCCGCAGTTGCAACGCGACATGCTGGATGCACAATACCAACTCAAGGGCGCAGAGGCCGACTTCGCCAACTTGAAGGTTCAGGTCAACAGCCAATTAATGAATCAAAAGTCGGGGGAGGCCACTGTTCGCAGCGACTACGAACAGACTCGCTTGCAGCATGACGTTGACGTAAAGCTGTTTAAGGAAGGCATCCAGTCCAGCCACATTGAGGAACTCTCGAGAGTTAAAGAAGAGCAGCTAAAGATTCGTCTGCAACTGGAAGAA
>QHYL01000082.1 GCA_003224105.1 Acidobacteriota bacterium
CTTCTCCGAATCAAACGTCAGCAAGCGTTTGTCCCGCAAATCATTCTCGCCCTTGTCCAGTGCCGTCTTGTTGTAGCTCGCAATCACGAATACTCGCGGGTCGCCCTCTACAGCCGCGTAAGTGCCGTTGCTTGTGGGGGTATCATCGCCCAGAAGCAAATCTTCAGACTTATTGTTCTTTTCTGTGACGGTGATTTCCGCCGCCGGTTTCGTCAGCCCATACGCATTTAGGTCTGTGGCCTTCTCTTCCAGGAGGCGGTCCGAATTCAGGGGCGAAAGGGTGGAAAGTAGGCTGGAAACCGCGTCTTGGTCTGCGGCCCATGGTTTCGGCGAGGTAATCTGCCACTTTCCGCTGGCGTTCTTCGAAACCGCAAGCGTTTGGCCGTCTCTTTTCGCGATTTTGATTCCAACGACGTCTGCAGGTTTGATTTCCAGGACTCTTGGCGAAGCTTCCGCCGCCGAAGTTACTGTGTTCGACGCCGGTTTTCGGTGATTCGACCAGTACAGCGTCCCGGACAATGCGGCTAAAACAATTGCAGCAACAAGCAGCCCTTTACCCTTCATTGGCTCGTTTCCCAGTATGTGTGTACATTCAAAGCTGCAGCGTCTACCTTCTCCGCCACCAGATCGTCACTCCAGCGATCACAACGGCCAGCGGGAGAATCCCAAGACTTGTAAGGCCCACCCAACTCAACTGTGCGCGCGTCATGGTAATACGCCGGTCGTCGCGGTCCTTTGGCCGGAAGGAAATCAGCTCTTCGTCCGATGCCAGCCAGTTGACGGCATTCATCGCCAAGTCCCGGTTTCCGTTGAACGGAAGGAACCCGTTCGCCGCCCAGTCTGAACTCCCCACCACTACAAAACGTCCCTGAACATTCTCCCTGCCCGTCCGGTATGAGCCCGCAGCAGCAAGCGTCAGCGGCCCCTTTTTGTTCTTAGGATCGTTGGCGTTGATGCGTGGCGTGTCCAACTTGTCCGTTGCCAGACTCGTTTCGGAGGTTTCGAATAGTTTCTCGACCGTTGTCTTGTCCCCGCTTTTTACTTCCAGAGAGCGCGAATAAGGGAACGCGGTGGCGGTGCCCTTCATCTCGTTGACGATTTGGTGCGAGTCGTAACGCGTTACCAGGGCATCTTGATAGCCAAGCCCGGCAATTTGCCCGATAGGGTTCAAATCGAGGATTAAGTCCTTGTCCGGCGTCACGCCCCAGCTTTCCAAGACCTTTGAAAGTGCATCGTTATCGGCAATCTCTGTCCGCCCCATTTTCAGCGGCGGGTTCAGGAGAAACATCGCCCGCCCGCCATCTTCGACGTACTTGTCGATTGCGTCCACTTCGGGCTGCTGATAATCCGACTTCGGCCCCGCAACCACCACAACCGTACAGTCACTGGGTACTTCCGCTTTCATCAGCAGGTTGATGGACTTCGTTTCGTAGCTGTCCTTGCCAAGCAAATCCTTGAACCGCGAGTATCCTTCCGGGCCCGTTTCATCAATCTGATGTTCGCCGCTGCCGGTGGTGAAACATATGGTTCGCGTTGTTGACTTCAGGTCCCGGATAAACGCTCCTGTGATGCCTTCCTCGTTCAGGCCCTTGGCTTCTTCTTTTCGCGCGCCAATCTGCACGATGGCTGTGCCTAGGCTCCGGATACCGGCCTCCCGTGCCGCCAGCGGGTTCTTCTCCAGGTCCACATATTCCACATGCACCTTGGGGGAAAGATTGGCGTACTGGGCCAGCGTGTCTTTCGCCTGTTTGAACCCAGTCGGTCGATCGTAGTAATAAATCGTGGCGGGCTCCTTGAGCCCCTTCACGATCTTCGCGGTCTGCTCGGAAAGGCTATAGCGCTTGTTAGCCGTCGAGTCATAGGTCTTGTTGTAGCGGTTTCCCAGGACGTTCGCCACCGTGAGTACGGCCAGCACGACGACCACGTACAAAGTGGCGTAAGCTGCATATTTGGTTTGTCTCGCCTTAAGCAGCACTGGAACGTTCATCTACGCCCTCCATCGCAAGGACTCAAGCGAGCGCGCCGTCAAAAACAGCCCTAGAAAAATCGTGCTCACGTAATAAATTGCGTCCTTCGTGTCGATTACCCCTTTTAGGAACGACTGCATGTGTGTAGTTGTTGACAAATACGTGGCCACTTGCGCCCAAGTCGAGAATTGGTATTCACCCACCCAGCCCAGGACGAAAATCAGAAGACAAACGCCAAAAGTGACGGCGCCGGCAATGATCTGGTTTTTCGTCAGCGTCGAAATAAAAATCCCAATTGCCAGCAGCGCCGCGGCTTGCAGCAGCACCCCCAAAAGGCTTACCGCCATGGGCTTCCAGTCTGGGTTGCCGTACTTGAAGAGAAAGAGAAAATTTAGGCAAGTGAACAGCAACATTGCGGCATAAAGAATGACCGAAGACAGCCACTTTCCAAAAATGACTTCGCCGTCGCGGATCGGAGACGTCGCCAGCAACTCAATCGTGCCGTTACGCTTTTCTTCAGCGAACAGCCGCATGGTCATCAGCGGGATGATAAGCAGGTTAATCACATTGATGTTGCCGAAGAGTTGGCGAATCACCTGGTCGTTGATGTTCATCGGGAACATCTCGCCCCGCATTTGCGATTCCATGCTGTAATAAACGAACGCCCCGACCATGTTCCAAAAGAAGAATCCAAAAATCGCCGCGTAAATGATGAAAAGGATGTAAGCAATCGGGGAAACGAAATAAGTGCGCAGCTCTTTCTGGCAAATAATCCACATGTTTCTCATTGCGCTGCTTCCTTTGCCTTTGGCTCTTCCCCGGACGCCGCAGATTGTTCTTGCGTGAGTTGCAGGAAGATTTCTTCCAAGCTCACCGACGCGGGCCGCAACTCATTCAGATCCCAGCCGGCCTGCACCACCGCGCGCGCCAGTTCGCCCCGTGCAAGAGCTCCTTTGCGGTTCTCCACTTCAAATGCGCTTCCGTTTTGCCGTTTTTCTCTAAACGTCACACTGCTCACTCCCGATACTTTTTCCAGCCGTTCCCGAACGGCAATCGCATCGAGCGCTCCGTCGCGAGACCCCACTTCCACCAGGACCGATTCCGCGCCGCGTCCGCGCGCCCGCAGGTTGCTCACCGAATCCGTCGCCACCAGCTTTCCTTTGCTGATGATGATCACCTGCTTGCAGGTCTGCTCCACTTCAGGAAGGATGTGTGTGCTCAAAATAATCGTGTGGTCGCCCGCCAGGCTCTTGATCAGGTCCCGCGTCTCGTTGATTTGCTTGGGGTCCAGCCCCGCGGTCGGTTCATCCAGGATCAGCACGTCCGGGTTGTGCAGAATCGCCTGCGCCAGGCCCACGCGCTGGCGGTAGCCTTTCGACAGTTTCCCGAGCAGCTTATCCCTCACATCCGTGATCGCGCAGCGCTCGCACGCCGTGTCCACGCGCTGTTTCAAATCCGGCCCCGACAAGCCCTTGAGCTTGCCCACAAACTGCAGATACTCCGTCGCGCGCATCTCATGATACAGCGGCGGAGTTTCTGGCAAATAGCCGATGCGCCTTTTCACCTCCATCGGTTGCTCGAGCACGTCGAAGCCCGCCACAGACGCCGCCCCCGACGTGGGAGGCAGGAAACACGTCAACATGCGCATCGTGGTGGTCTTGCCCGCGCCGTTCGGGCCAAGAAAGCCCACGATCTGGCCTTTCTCCACCTCGAACGAGATGTGATCCACGGCCGTTGTGCGTGCGTACCTCTTTGTAAGCTCGCTGACTTTGATCATATTTTTTTAAATTTTTGGAGAAACGTGTCAACTCGAGGCGATTTGAACCGCCGAGTGCTTCACTGAATGCATAGCAGTGAAATCATATCCTAAGAACCGGAAGGCCCTGTGTCAACCCTCCATAAGAATTCTGATTGCGTTTTCCAGAAAAAAGCTGCCTGCGGGGAAGCGTATTTATTTTTTCTTTTTAGTTCCTCTCGCAACATCACCGGCGGAACCGCGCGGTCGTCCTGTTACAATCACAATAGAAGCCACAAGGAGCCGCTAAGGAAATCTGAGCTATGTTCGTAGTGCGTCTCATTGGCGTCTTCGTCTTGGTCGCGCTCAACGGCTTTTTTGCCGCCACGGAATTTTCTCTCGTCGCCGTGCGCTTGTCGCGCATCCGCCAGCTCGTGGCCAAAGGCAGCGCCCGCGCTCGCGTTGTCGAAAGCTTGCTCGGCGACCTCCACCGCGTCGTGTCTGGCGTTCAGCTTGGCATTACCCTCACCAGCCTGGCCATTGGCGCCCTCGGCGAAATTGTGCTTGCGAAAGGTTTTCAGGGGTTGTGGCCTGCTAAGCCTGGCCTCAACGTCCTCTTTCTGGCGCATGGCCTTGCTTTAGCCTGCGCGTTCGCTCTGTTGAGCGCTTTGCACGTCGTGATCGGCGAACTTGTTCCAAAAACCGTGAGCCTCGCCCGTCCGGAGCGCATCGCTCTTTTGGTGGCCGTTCCGTTCCGCTGGTTCCTCAACACCTTCCGGCTGGCGATCAATCTCCTCGACGGAGTTTCCGGCGCCGTCGTGAAAGCCTTGGGCGTCTCCGTTGCGGCTGCTCCCGGCGTTGCCCATTCTACCGAAGAGCTGCAAATCCAGATTCAGCAAGCGCGCGAGCGCGGCCTTCTCGCTCCCGGGGAAGAAAAATTCATTCTCAGCGCCATCGAGCTTTCCCAAATTCAAGTCCGCGAAATCATGGTGCCCCGCCCGGACATGCACACGCTTCCCCTCGAGTCCACACTCGATGATGTCATGCGCGCTTTCGCCACCACGCAGCGCTCGCGCATTCCGGTTTATCGCGGTTCCCTCGACCACATCATCGGTTTCGTTCACATCAAGGACATGATGTGGGTCCTTCTCGACCGTGAACGCCGCCTCGAAGAAAACGTGGCCGCCCCTGTTTTTGATCTGCGCCGCGTCTTGCGCGAGGTCCTGATCGTCCCTGAAACCAAACCTGCCAGCGAACTGCTTCTCGAACTCCGCACCCGCCGCGTCGGTTTAGCCGTGGTCGTCGATGAATTCGGAAGCATCCTTGGGCTCGTCACCATCGAAGACATCATCGAGCAGATGGTTGGCGAAATTCACGACGAATTTGACGTGGTCGAGAAACCGCTTCCACTGGCCGATGGCGCAATGATCTTTGACGGCGCCGCAAACGTTCGTGACCTCGACGCGCAATACAACATCACTTTGCCCGAAGATCCGGCGTACGCCACCGTCGGCGGTTTTGTTCTCGATCAACTTGGCTTCATTCCCAAAGGTGGCGAAAGCTTTGACTACGGCAACTATCACTTCTCCGTCATCGAAGTGGACGGCAAGCGCGTCGCCCGCGTAAAAATCCAGCGCGTCCGCCCGCCAGAGCCGGAAGGGGCCGCTTCGAACGCCGCCGATGTGATGTTCCAACTCGCCAAAGGCCAAAAATCCTCCCCCGGCGATTCCTAGTCTAGGAGATCACCGGCTCAGCTTGCGGAATTAGCCTGTCAAATGGGCATTGACGCGAATCACGGGCGTGTGGTATTACATTTCCATGAATGTAATGGAGGTGCGATGGAGTCCGCGATTACCGTAAAGGGTCAGGCCACCATCCCAAAAGCCATTCGCCAGCATCTGCGGCTAAAAGCAGGGGATCGCGTGAAGTTCTTCGTGCATCCCGATGGCACGGTCGTCCTTCTTCCCAAGCTCCCGGCCTCTGCCTTGCGCGGCATGATCAAATCCCGTCGTCCGCGGCCGGTCACCATCGCAGAGATGAGCAAAGCCGCCGCGAAAGCCGCCGCCGCGTCCCCGCGCAGATGATTGGCCTGGACACCAACGTCCTCGTCCGCTACGTCACGCAGGATGATCCGGTTCAATCGCTCAAGGCGGCGGAAATCATCGAGCGCCGCCTGACAGAACAAGACCCCGGCTTTATCAGCCTTGTTGCCATGGTCGAAACCGTATGGGTGCTGGACCGCGCTTATCGCATCGCCGCCCATAAAATTGCCGCTGCCGTCGAGCGTATCCTCCAGGCCGATTCTTTCGTTGTAGAAAACGAACAGGAAGTTTTTGCCGCCATGATTGCGCTCAAGAGCGGGCACTCGTTCGCGGATGCCATCATCGCTGCTCTCGGGGCCAAGGCGGGCTGTTCGTTCACCCTGACTTTCGACCAAAAAGCCTTGCGCCTTCCCGGATTCAAACTCCCTTAATCCTCGCGCCATCTTCGGGTTTTGCCAAATCAGCAAGGGTCTTTGCATAGCGCCGGGCTTTCGCGCTTAAGCGTCCCGGTTCTTACCCGGAAGCCCAGCATCTTTTCTTTCATCTTTCTTAGTATCTTTCTTCTAGCGCCATCTCTGCCGTGCGCACGCCACTGCATCACCAACCTGCTAAAATTCCAAACTTAAAACCTAGAACTAACCACTTAGAACTAAGTTGAGTTTCGTAGGGCCCCCGGTAGACAATGAAGCCGTGAGTCCGCACAAGCACCGGCTCGCCGATTACCTGCGGCCCAAAACGCTGGCGATGTTATTGCTCGGATTTTCTTCAGGCCTTCCCTTTTTTCTGGTCGGCAATACCTTCGGTTACTGGCTGCGCGATGAACACACCTCCCTGACGGCGATCGGGTTTCTTTCCTGGGTGGGCATTGCCTATTCGCTGAAGTTTCTGTGGGCGCCCTTGATGGATCGCGTCGACTTGCCGTTGTTTAAACGGCTTGGACATCGGCGCGGATGGATGATGTTCTCGCAGATCGTCGTCGGGCTGGCCCTGTGCGCCATGGGCGGAGCTGGCACGAAAGCTGGCCTCGGACGGCTTGGCGCTTTTGCGCTCATCGTCGCCTTTGCCTCATCCACACAGGACATTGTGGTTGATGCCTGGCGCATTGAATCGGCAGACGACGGAGATGAGCAAGGCCTCCTCGCGTCTGCCTATCAGTTCAGCTACCGTCTGGCGCTCCTGACTACGGATTCCGTCATCCTCATCGTGGCAGCCGCCGTGGGCTGGCGCATGTCCTACGGCATCTACGGCGCATGTATGGCCGTTGGAATACTCGCCACCTGGTTTGCCAAGGAACCCGAGCACGCGGATGCGGTGTTGCGTGAAAAAGGGCGCGAAGCGCCGCTTTGGACGCCCCGCGGTTTCTTCGACGCGGTTGTGGGACCGTTCATCGCTTTCTTCCGTGCGCATGGCTGGCTCGCGCTTGTGATGTTAGCGGCCATCAGCCTCTACCGGTTGCCGGACTTCATCATGGGTCCGATGGCGAATCCCTACTACCATGACCTCGGTCTTTCCAAGCAAATCGTCGGAGAGGTGCGCGGCTCCATCGGGCTCATCGCTACGTTTGCAGGCATCGCCGCGGGCGGATTCTGCTCGCTGAAGCTTGGCTACATGCGCGCGCTCGTCATCGGGGGCATTCTGCAGGCAGCCGCGACGGCCGCGTTTGCCACTCTCGCGTTCGCGGGCCCCAGCATTCGCCTCTTCGCGCTTGTCATGGTAGGTGACAACTTCGGCCTCAGCTTTGCCAGCGTTGCGCTTATCGCCTACATGTCCAGTCTCACCAATCTGGGATACACCGCCACGCAGTATGCACTCTTAAGTTCAACCTATGCCTGGCTGGGAAAGATCTTGAAGGGGTTTTCCGGTGCTGCGGTCGAAAGCCTGAGCGCCTCGCACGGCCTCATTCACGCCTACGGCATTTTCTTTATCGTTTGCGGACTCACGGGCGTGCCCGCAGTGCTTCTGTTCGCGGCCTTGGGTTACTGGCACAAGCGCAAGCAAACGGCCCCAGCCCCCGCCTAGCGTCCTGTCTCTGAAGTTCGCTTCAAAGTTGGTTCCTGCAATTTGTTGTTGTTCCTGCAATTTATGTTTGTTCCAGCAATTTGTTGTAGGGCGCAGCACCGCTGCGCCCTCTGGCCTCGCCGCCTGCGAGTGCCCCGCGCGGCGTCATCCCGAACCCGCGAAGCGGCGTGAGGGAGCTGCTTTTGTTATTTTGTCGCGGCGACTTTACGCCGCCGTCTCTCGTCAGGCTGCGGCAACGCAGGAGTTCACAGCCTTTCCCGAAGGTTCTTCGAACGCGGCAGGACCTATTCGACGCGCAGGTCGATGTCCACAGAATGCAGCAGGCCTCCGCTCGTCCCGGTAACGGTCAATTGATACGATCCAGGCTGCGCTTCATCATCCGCACGTAAGGTGA
>QHYL01000083.1 GCA_003224105.1 Acidobacteriota bacterium
ATCTGCGTGACGCCGGCGATGCGGCCGAACTGGCGCTCGAGGGGTGTGGCGACGGCAGAGGCCATGGTTTCCGGGCTGGCTCCCGGCAAACCCGCACCGATAGAGATAGTGGGAAAATCCACTTGCGGAAGGGGCGCAACGGGCAAGAACCGGAAGGCAACGACGCCAGAAAGGAGAATTGCGAAGGTGATCAGCGACGTAGCCACAGGCCGTCGGATAAATGGCGCGGAGAAATTGGAAGAAAAATGTTGCATTTAGTCTCCGGGCGCAGGTTCTTCAACCGGATTGCCGATGTGGATTTGGAAACGGCGGGCGAGCCAATCGAAAGCAAGATAAACCACCGGCGTCGTGTAGAGCGTCAGCAACTGGCTGAGAATCAGTCCCCCGACGATGGTGATGCCAAGGGGGCGGCGCAACTCCGAGCCGACGCCCGTGCCCAGCGCGAGGGGCAAACCGCCGAGAAGCGCGGCCATGGTGGTCATCATGATCGGGCGGAAGCGAAGCAGGCAGGCTTCGTAGATAGCGTCGAGCGGCGACTTCCCTTCCTTGCGCTCGGCTTCGAGAGCGAAGTCGATCATCATGATGGCGTTTTTCTTGACGATGCCGATAAGCAGGATGATGCCGATCAAAGCGACGACGCTGAATTCCGTATGGTAAAGCAGGAGCGCGAGAATCGCGCCCACGCCGGCCGAGGGAAGCGTGGAAAGAATCGTAATCGGATGGATGTAACTTTCATACAAAACACCGAGAACGATGTAAACGGTCACGAGCGCCGCGAGAATCAGCAAAGGCTCATTCGAGAGCGACCGGAGAAATGCCGCGGCCGTGCCTTGGAACGTGGCCTGCAAGCTTGGCGGCATATTCAATTCCTGCTTCACGCGGTTGATGGCGTTGACGGCGTCGCCCAAGGCCGCGCCAGGCGCGAGGTTGAAGGAAACGGTGACGACGGGAAACTGGCCCTGATGGTTCAGCGCGAGCGCAGTGCCGGCCGGGTCCAAGCGCGTAAAGGCGCTGAGCGGGACCTGCGTGCCGTTGGAGGACTTGACGTAAATATTCTTTAGCGAGTCCGGGTCCTGCTGAAATTGCGGATCGACTTCGAGGACCACGTGATATTGATTCAGCTGGGTAAAGATGGTTGAGACCTGGCGCTGGCCATAGGCGTCGTAGAGGGTGTTATCAATGTCCGCGGGAAGAATGCCGAGGCGTGAAGCAGTATCGCGGTCGATGGCGAGAGAGGCCAGCAGGCCCTCGTTCAATTGATCGCTAGCGACGTCACGCAGTTCCGGAAGGGCCTTCAGTTTGTCCATGAAGCGGGGAGTCCAGTAGGCAAGCTCCTTGGCGTCCACATCTTCAAGGCTGTATTGGAATTGCGTGCGGCTGACGCGATCCTCAACGGTCAAATCCTGGACGGGCTGGAGAAAGAGCGAGATGCTGTCGACTTTGGCAAGCTCCGGCTGGAGCCGGCGAATCACGTCTGAGGCATTAATTTTGCGCTCGGCAAGCGGCCTGAGATTGATCTGGACGCGGCCGGTATTAAGCGTGGTGTTGGTGCCATCAATGCCGATGAAGGACGAGAGACTTTCGACCGCCGGGTCCTTCAAAATAACGTCCGTGAGCGCCTGCTGCCGCTGGGACATGGCGGTAAAAGAAATGTCTTGCGGAGCTTCGGAAACGCCGAGAATGACGCCGGTATCTTGAACAGGGAAAAATCCTTTAGGAACATAAATGTACAGAAGAATGGTGCCGACGAGCGTGGCCGCGGTCACGAGGAGCGTGGTGCCCTGGAAGCGCAGCACGAATTTCAGAGTGCGGCCGTAGAGAGCGATGACCGCGTTGAAGGCATCTTCTGATTTGCGATAGAACCAGCTCTCTTCTTCCTTTTTCTGATGGCGAAGAAGCTTGGCGCACATCATGGGAGTAAGGGTGAGGGAAACGAACGCAGAAACCAGGATGGTGACAGCGAGAGTGACGGCAAATTCGCGAAACAGGCGGCCGACAATGTCGCCCATGAAGAGCAAAGGAATGAGCACGGCGATCAGAGAAACCGTCAGCGACAGGATGGTGAAGCCGATTTGTTCCGAGCCTTTCAGCGCCGCTTGCAATGGCGAATCGCCCGCTTCGATAAAACGGCTGATATTTTCAATCATGACGATGGCATCGTCCACGACGAAGCCTGTAGAAATGGTGAGAGCCATGAGAGAAAGATTGTTGAGGCTGTAGCCCAGCAAATACATGACGCCGAAGGTGCCAATCAGCGACAAGGGAACGGCAATGCTGGGAATTACGGTCGCGCGGACGCTGCGGAGGAAGAGAAAGATCACCATCACGACCAAAGCGATCGTGAGCACCAAGGTGAACTGCACATCATCGACCGAAGCTCGGATCGTTGTGGTGCGGTCGGTGAGGATGTCCACGTTTACCGCTGCGGGAAGGGCGGCCTGAAGCTGCGGGAGAAGTTTTTTTACGCGATCCACTACGGCGATAATATTTGCGCCGGGCTGCCGCTGAATATTGAGAATGACCGCGGTGGTCTGATTGGCCCAGGCGGCTTGGCGGGCGTTTTCCACGCCGTCGATGACATTCGCAACGTCGCTGAGACGAACCGGGGCGCCATTGCGATAAGCGATTACGAGCGGCCGATATCCGTCGCTCGACAGCAACTGATCGTTCGCGCCGATGGTGAACGCTTGATGCAAACCGTCAAACGTTCCCTTGGCCATGTCCACGTTGGCCTGGCCGAGGGCGGTGCGCAGGTCCTCAAGACTCAAACCGTAGGAAGCGAGGGCCGTGGGATTCGCCTGAATGCGTACGGCAGGGCGCTGTCCACCGCTGATACTGACGAGGCCGACACCGGAAAGCTGAGAGATTTTTTGGGCGAAGGTCGTGTCCGCCAAGTCTTCCACTTTGGACAAAGGGAGACTCGGCGAGGAAAGGGCAAGTGTCAGGATGGGCGCATCCGCGGGGTTGATTTTGCTGTAGATGGGCGGATTGGGCAGGCCCTGCGGAAGCAGATTCGATGCGCCATTGATGGCCGCCTGAACTTCCTGCTCGGCGACGTCAATGTTAAGGTCCAACTCGAATTGCAGCGTGATGACCGAGCAACCGAACGAGCTCGTAGAAGTCATCTGATTCAGCCCGGGAATTTGGCCGAACTGACGCTCGAGGGGCGCGGTGACCGAAGAGGCCATCACTTCGGGGCTGGCGCCGGGATAAAACGTTTGCACCTGAATCGTGGGGTAGTCAACCTGCGGAAGCGCCGAGACCGGCAACTGGCGGTAGGCTACCCAACCGACCAGAACCACGCCTACCATCAGTAGAGTGGTGGCGACCGGCCGCAGAATGAACGGCCGAGACGGACTCATCGCCGGGAACCTCCGGATTGCGCACGAGATGGCTTGGAGGCTGGAGAAGCGTTTGAATTTGACGGCGCTCCCGGCGGGGAACCAATTGCGGCCCGGGCGCCTCCATTACCTCCGGCAACCATGGTCGGAGTCACTTTGCTGCCATCCTGAAGCTTGTCCTGGCCATCAATAACGACGACGACGCCTGCGTTGACGCCGCCGCTCAAGCCAACGTTGTTGGCGGTCGTCAGAGCAACGGAGACGGTTTGAATCTTGACCGTGTTATCGGCGCCGACCTCATAAACGTATGTGCCCTGCGGCCCGCGCTGAATCGCGGAAGCCGGAACGATAGTGAGATTGCGCATGGTATCCACCAGCAGGTGGACGTTAACAAATTGATTCGGGAAAAGCGCATTGTCGGAATTGTTGAAAATCGACTTCAGCTTGTAAGTGCCAGTGGTGGGGTCAATCTGGTTGTCAATCGTTAACAGCTTTCCCGCGGCAATCTTGGTGGTGTCGTCGCGGTCATAGGCTTCTACGTTCAGTTGAACTCCGGCGCGGAGTTTCGTGATGACTTGGGGAAGCTGGTCCTGCGGCAGACTGAAGAGAACCGCGATGGGCTGAAGCTGGGTGATGACCACGATGCCAGTGGTATCGTTGGCGTGAACGATGTTTCCGGAGTCCACAAGGCGCAGGCCGACGCGGCCGCTAATCGGCGCAGTAATCCGGGAATAGGTGAGCTGGAGCTTGGCGTTGTCAATCTGGCTTTGATCGGATTTGATGGCGCCGTCGAACTGGCCAACAAGCGCCGCTTGCGTGTCGAGCTGCTGCTGAGGAATGACGCCTTCTTTGAAAAGAAGCTTGTAGCGCTCGAGATTGGCTTCGGCGTCTTTGCGTTGCGCCTGATCTTTGGTGAGCTGACCTTGCGCTTGCTCCAACTGGACCTCGAACGGACGCGGGTCAACCTGGGCGAGCAGATCTCCTTCGTGAACGTACTGGCCTTCCCGGAAAGAGACGTTGATGAGTTGGCCGTCCACGCGGCTGCGAACGGTCACGGTATTAAATGCGGTTACGGTTCCCAGACCATTGAAATAGATGGGGAGATCACCCTGCCGCGCGGCGGCAACAATAACGGGCACGGAGAAACTGCCCATGCCGGAACCACCCGCTCCGCCCCGGCCACGGCCAGCCGCTGCGGGCGCAGAGGGATTCGCCGCTTCACTGGGAGTGCGCACACCCCGGAAATACCAAACGCCAACGACAATGCCGGCAATGATGAGCACCCAGAGCCACCAAAGACTCTTCGACGGCTTATCCGCCTGCGTGTCGGTTCTGAGGTGGCCACCCTGTTCGGGTAGGTCCATCGAGTTGAGCTGCCCCATTCGTACGCTCCTAACAGGCTACGAAGTACCTACGTTCGCGCGAGCAAGCCTCCAAAAAAGGCAGGGCTATCGTGGCTAGACTTCTAGGGCTGCTGCGACGAGGGACGTAGACTACCGGAAACGCCTACCGGGAACGTCAGTCTACGCCTACATAAGACGGCCCGGCGCGAACAAAGGTTACGTGGGCAGGGTCGCAAGCAGGCGCATTTCGTGCGGCGGTTCCCTGGAGAGGCGGGGTCGAGAATTGCGGCCTGCACAATCGGGGCGAAAACCGTTAGACTAGGACCGAAATCATGAGCTCCTTTGGAACAATTTATGGCGATCCCGAAAGGGACAGGAGAACGGGTATGTTCAAGGGCTTGGTCCTGGGAATCGTAATTGGAATTCTGCTGCTTGTGGGTTGCTTGTATCTTTATTTTTCCTTGGGTTTTGCGCCGGTTGCGACCGCTGCGCACCCCATGCCGCTCGAAAGAAGGTTAGCGAAACTCGCGCTTCATGCCTACCTGGACAAGCAGCAGCATTCCCAGCCGCTGGTTCCGGCCGATGAAGCAAATCTGATCGCTGGGGCGAAGGTTTATAAGGAACAGTGCGCCACGTGCCACGGGCTGCCGAGCGAGCCCAAGTCCGCCATCTCCAAAGGGATGTTCCCGGCGCCGCCGCTACTCTTTGAAGGAGTGGGCGTAACGGACGATGAGCCGTGGGAGACTTATTGGAAAGTGGAAAATGGCATTCGCATGACGGGAATGCCGGGATTCAAAGGCCAAGTCGGCGAGAAGGAAATCTGGCAAGTGACGATGCTGGTGAAAAACGCGGACAAGATTACCGAGCCTGTGAAGAAAGAGCTGCTGGCAGGAAATTCGACGCCCATGTCCATGGCAATGGACGATATGGGAAGCGCGCCGGCCAAAGAGAGCAAGCCAACAAAGGAAACCAAGCCAAGCAAGGCGACAAAAAAATAGTTTTAAGTCCAAAGTTGTAAGTTCTAAAGTGAGAATTCCTTCTGGAGCATGGACTGGGTTGCTGTAGAGTTCCGTTTATACCGTTGTCCGTCTAAGGCCAGAACGAGGTTCGGCCTGGGAATTCAGTCCGCTAACTTGAGTGTTTCGCGCGCCTGCCGTAATTCGGGAAACCACCAGGCCCACAGGCCTGTCACGAGAATTGCTCCCGCTCCACCGAGCACTACCGCAGGAATGGTTCCGAACCAATGCGCGGTAAGACCCGATTCGAATTGGCCAAGTTCATTGGAAGCGCCGATGAAGACGGAATCCACGGCGTTGACGCGCCCGCGCATTTCATCGGGCGTGCCCAGTTGGATGAGCAACTGGCGAACGATGACGCTGACCATGTCAGTGGCGCCGACAAGAAAGAGCGCCAGGAGAGAGAGGAAAAGGTTTCGAGATATGCCGAAAAAGATGGTGGCCACGCCGAAGCCGGCGACACACCATAACATCCTGGTGCCGGCGTGGCGCCCCAACGGCTTGTGCGCGAGCAGTATGGCCATGACCGCGGCACCGACTGCGGGAGCGCTGCGAAGAAGTCCCAGGCCCCAGGGACCGGTGAATAGAATCTCCTTTGCGTAGACAGGAAGCAAGGCGACCGCGCCTCCCAAAAGGACCGCAAACAAATCCAAAGAGATGGAGCCGAGAATTGCTTTCTCGCGCCAAATGTAATGGAGGCCCGCCAGCGTGGTTTTCCAGTTCAAAGGCTCGGGAGTGCGCTCGACGGATTGAACTTTGAGCTTCAGAATGCAGGCCGCGCCAGCGACGGCGGTGAGAAGGGAAAGCGCGTAGACCGCGGCTGGGCCACGCGTTACCGCGTAAATGATTCCTCCGACGGACGGACTGAGGATCACCGTCCCCTGGTAAAAGACGGAGTGCCACGCCACCGCATTGTGGAAGTCCTTCGTGGGAACCAGTTGCGGAAGGAGCGAGCGGGTTGCCGGTCCATTGAAGGCGCGCACGACGCCCAGGCAAAAAAGTACGAAGTAAATGGGATACGGAGAGCGGAAGCCGCGCAAGGTGAGAAATAACAAGGCTCCGGAGCAGGCTGCGGAGCCGCAGAAGCAAAGCACCATCAGCTTGCGGCGGTCGTAGCGGTCCGCGGCGTGTCCTGATACCAGAAAAAGCAAAATGCCGGGAAGGAACTGCGCCAGTCCGACAAAACCGAGGGCAAGCGGGCGCTTGGTGATTTCATAGACCTCCCAGCCCACCGCAACCGATTGCATCTCGCCGGAAAGCACAATGAAGAAACGCGCCAACTGAAAAAGAACGAAACTTGGGTAGGTAAAAGCAATTCGCCCGGCGGCGCTGGAAGTGTCGGAATCTGCCATCCACACTACTGTGCCATAAAAGGCAAATTCCAACTTGTGAGTTTTAAGTTCTTATTTTTTTAAAGAGAGAACATTTCTCGACTGAAAACCTCCCTGGCTCGCAGGATTCAGAGTCCTGCTGATCTCAGGTATTAGTGGCAGGCGCCGCTGCCGGAGTCGGCGAACGACTTCCCTTCTTCTGGAATGAATTGCCAGTCGTAGCCGTTGGCTTTCAAGGTGAGCCTGAGAACGCCGAAAGCGGTGAAGTCGCGAACCTCGCTGTTGGGCTTGGGCGCACCAAAAGGGCGTAGGCCCTTTCCGCCAGTGCCGAAGACGAATTCGCGAATGCCGCGAACCGAGTCGGGAGTGCCGTCAGGCATTTGGGGATTTATGACAGCTCGATGAAAGGACGATTAGGAAAAGGTGAAAGAATGAGTGGGTATTGTTAACAATTTTTCTTTCAAACGATATGCAGGAGCCTCTCGGTGACTGCGAGAACTATGCCTCTGCAGTTTTGCGCGGCCGCAGGTAGAACTGGATGGCTGGAGTGAAGATCAAAGAAAGGACCATGGAGCTGAGCAGTCCGCCAATCACCGCGACGGCCAAAGGCTTCAGCATTTCGGAGCCGGAGCCGATGCCGAACGCTAACGGCGCCATGCCAGCGATGGTGGCGATCGCCGTCATCGCGATGGGACGCAAACGGCGGCGGCCGGCTTGAATCATGGCCTCTTCGGGGGCAAAGCCAATTTCGCGGAAACGCTGCTCGGCGTCGAGAAGCAAAATGCCGTTTTTCGCAACGATGCCGATAAC